>JBCCGX010000981.1:0-4061 GCA_039029035.1 Acidobacteriota bacterium
CGATCGCATCCGCTGAGCCACTGGAGCGAATGAGACGAGCCGCCCGCAGGGCCGCGACGAGGGGCCGCGTCTCGACCTCGAGCTCCGCCGCCTGGCAGGCCACGGTGGCGTCGATCGGGCGCCCGGCGGCCGCCAGGGTGAGCAGCAGATCTTCGGCTCCGGCCGGCAGGTGGCGCATGCGGGTGGTGAGCATCTCGGCCAGGTTGATCCGCGTATCGATCCCCGTCTGAGCCAGGTCGGATGTATTGGTTTTGAGGTAGCCGACCAGCTGCTCGATCAGGAAAGGATTGCCGCGAGCCTCACGGACGATGGTCTTGAGCAGGCTTTCGAGACCGGCCTGTGGGCCCAGCAGGGCGCGCCCGAGCTGGGTCGCATCGCGATCCGACAGTGGCTCGACCGTGATCTCGATCGATGTATCGCCGACCGCCGAAGCGACGAGGTCGCCGAGAAACGCGCGGGAGGTGATTTCTTCGCTGCGGAAGCAGATGACGAGCAGCAGCGGCGGCGGATCGGGCGGGCGTAAGAGATCGCCGAGCAGGGCCGCACTGTCGGCGTCCGCCCATTGTAGGTCGTCGATGTAGAGTACCACCGGCTGGCGCTCGGTCATGCGCCGCAAGAGGTCGCGCAGGGCCGCGAAGGCGAAGCGGCGCAGGGGCAGCTGGTCGACCACTCCACGTCCCTTGTGCGGCGCCCCAGCGATGGCGTCGACCCGTGACAAGACCGGGAACAAGCGCGCCAGGGCCTGGATCTCGCGCGGCAGGAGCACCTCCACCTCGTGACGGGGGAGGCTGAGAAGGTATTTGCTCAAGCTGTCGATGACGCCATCGAGAGCTTTGTAGGGCACCAGCTCGCGGGCGTGGCAGCGTCCGAGGAGGACGACAGCCTGGGCGGTGTCGATCAGGCGTTTGAGGAACGCGTGGACGATCGCCGTCTTGCCCATGCCCGGGCTACCGTGCACGTAGACCGAGACCGCCTGGCCGTCGCAGGTCTTGCGGAAAGCCTCTTCCAGCGTCGCCAAGTGGGCCCGGCGACTCTCCAACGGTTCGTCGCCGAGGGTATCGATGCGCAGGTACGACTGGTCCGGCAGTGCCGTATCGACGCCGCCGAGACGTTCGAGGATCTCGTCGGCCGACGGTCGATGTACCGCCTCGCGCTCCAGGAGATCTTCGCACAGCTCGACCAGGTCCTCCGGCAGCCCCTGGATCCGATCCGCCGGCGACGGCGCCGTTTTCTGCAGCTTGTCGCTCATCACCTTGGACAGCGCGCCGGTGAATGGCAGGTGTCCGGTGAGTGCCTCGAACAGCATGACGCCGATGGCATACCAATCACTCGCTGGCGTCGCCGCCTCACCGCGGGCCTGCTCGGGGGCCATGTAGGTCAGGGTGCCGAGAAACCCGGCCTCCGCCGTCAGCTGGGCCAAGGTCGGCGCCACTTCCCGAGCGATGCCGAAATCGAGAATGACCACCCGGCCTTCGGGCGTTACCAGGACGTTGTGGGGCTTCAGGTCACGGTGCACTTTGCCGGCGTTGTGCAGCGCTCGCACGCCGAGGGCCAGTTGTTTGATCGCCGCCCGCAGCAGGGGCTCCTCGTAGGCCTCACCGGGGTTGGGCCAGGTCTGCGGCTCTGGCGTCGCCGACACGACCCCCATCGGCTCGTCGAGGGGTAAGGTCTCGGTGAGCACCGAGTGGGTGGCGGGTGTCGGCCGCAACATCCCTTCGACGGATGGACGGATGTAGTCGATGAAGTCGACCCCGTCGATCAGCTCCATGGTGAAGAACCAGCGCTCGTCCTCGGCGATCAGCTCGTAGAGCGACACCAGGTTCGGATGCGCTACATCCGCCAGGTTGCGGAATTCCTTCTTGAAGGCATAGAGCGAGCTGGCGTTGCGATGGTGCAGGGTTTTGAGCGCGACCATCTCGTCGCGCTCGCGGTCGTAGGCCGCATAAACGACCCCCATGCCGCCGGATCCGAGGCGCTCTCGGATCATGAAGCGATCGCTGATCGGTACCGCGATCTCAGTGTCGCTCACCGATACCTACTCTCTCCCCTGGACTGCTCGTGAGACCAGCCGGTCCGCTCAGACCGCTTTGGCCGCCGGCTCACTGTCTTCCGTCGAGTCGCTGCCCTCCGCCGAGTCGTCGCTGAGACTGGCCTTCAAAGCCTCCATCAGATCGATGATCTGTGCCTTGGGCTCTTCCTGCGGCGTGGCGACGATGTCCTCGCCCTGGATCTTTTTCTCCACCAGCTCCCAGACGTCGTTACGGGCCTCGTCCTCGTAGCTCTCGGGAGCGAACTGCTCCGAAGCAGTCTGCTCGATCAGCTGCAGGGCCAGGTCGACTTCACCGTCCTTGAGCTCGGCATCGCCCAGGGGCACTTCGGAGAACGGGCGCAGCTCGTCGGCGTAATGCAGCTGCTGCATGATCAGCCCTTCCTCGAATGGACGCAGCAAGACGAGGTAGTTCTTGCCCCGCGCCGCGTACTTGGCCAGGGCCGCACGGCCGGTCCTTTTCATCGCCTCGGCCAGCAGGCGATAGGGCTTTGCGCCTCCCTTGTCGGGCCCGAGGTAGTAAGGCTTGGAGAAGTACAGCGGATCGACCTGATCCAGAGGTACGAACTCGGTGATCTCGACGGCGTTGGTGGGTTCGGGCTGCAGCGCCTTGAGCTCCTCGGGCGAAAAGAGGACGAACTGCCCCTTGGAGAACTCATAACCCTTGGTGAGCTCGTCCCGCTCGACGATCTTGTCGTCGGTCGGGCAGTAGTACTGGTACTTCACCCGCGTGCCGCAGGACTTGTGCACATTGTTGAAGCGCACCGTCTTGGCGGTCTCGATCGGGCTGAACAGCTTGATCGGGATGGCGACGAGGCCGAAGGAGATGGTTCCGGAAGCGATAGGTCTAGCTGCCATAATGGGGGAATTGTACACCATGCGGCCGGCGCCCTTCGGCGCAACTTCGCATGAAATAAGGCTTTTCTGCATGATCAGTAGATCTACCCCCGGGCCGATGGCAAGCCGTTCTCAGAAGACCTCAGATCGGAGGTCGGGAGGGT
Source organism: Acidobacteriota bacterium (assembly GCA_039029035.1). Classification (GTDB taxonomy): domain Bacteria; phylum Acidobacteriota; class Thermoanaerobaculia; order Multivoradales; family J023; genus JAAELT01. The sequence goes on from JBCCGX010000981.1 coordinate 3,049, forward strand.
GAAGTCAGCCGCCGAAAAGTCGACCGGCGACCGCCTGGCGGCCTATCGCGCCAAGCGCTCCGCCGGCGCCACGCCAGAGCCGTTGGGCCACGATGCCACCGAGCGGCCGAGCCTCTTCGTGGTGCAGAAGCACGCTGCTCGCAATCTGCACTACGACCTGCGCATCGAGGTCGAGGGGGTGCTGCGCTCCTGGGCGGTGCCCAAGGGGCCGTCGTTCGATCCGGCCGACAAGCGGTTCGCCGTCGAGACCGAGGACCATCCGATCGAGTATGCCGATTTCGAGGGCGTCATCCCGGCAGGCAACTACGGCGCCGGCGCGATGATCGTCTGGGACCGGGGCCTCTGCGTACCCAAGATCGACCACCTCGAAGGCTTCGAGAAAGGCAAGCTACTGTTCGAGCTACGGGGTTACAAGCTGCGCGGCCTGTGGACCCTGGTGAAGACCAAGGAAGCCAAGCAGTGGCTACTGATCAAGGAGCGCGACGGCTGGGCGTCGGACAAGCGGGTCGAGGACCTGGGCGCCGAGTCGGTCTTTTCGGGGCTCACGGTGGAGGAGCTGGCGAACGGGTCCAAGCGGGCGGCGGAGCTGCGCGGTGAGCTCCAGGCCCTGGACGCGCCGAGGAGCAAAGTCGACCCGACGAACGTCAAGGTGATGCTGGCCGAGCTGCGTCGCGAGGCGTTCTCCAAGCCGGGCTGGATCTTCGAGCTTAAATACGACGGCTACCGCTTGCTGGCGTCGAAGGAGCAGGATCGGGTGCGCTTTTTCTTCCGTAGCGGCCTGGAATCGACCGTCGCCTTCCCCGATCTCGCCCGGGCTCTGCGCTCGCTGCCCTTCGACTCTCTGCTGCTCGACGGCGAGGTGGTCGTGCTCGACGAAGAAGCCAAGCCGAGCTTCGAGCGCTTGCAGAAGCGCGGACCACTTCCGCTGGTTCTCCGAGTAGGGCTTGCGGCCGCGAGGCATGATCCAGTTCGCCGTCCGCTGGAGCACGGTCAGGTGTCCCGCCTGCTTCGCG
>JBCCGX010000982.1:0-4059 GCA_039029035.1 Acidobacteriota bacterium
GATCTCGACGTGAAGGATTTGCTCGGTTCATGAGGGGCGATCTCGGGAACCGGCGATGAGCGAAGAACCCGAATCGACCGCCTCGGACTCGATCGAGCTCGGCACCTACGAGCTGCTGCGTGATCGTCTGAGCGAGCACGCCGGCGCTCTGCGCGGAAAGGCGAACCAGCTCAACGAGCAGCGCCTGGAGATTTTCGGCGGTGCCGAGACAACGGTCCTCGGCAACGAGCGTATCCGCACCGAGAACAACTGTGTGCCGCGCGACATCCGCGATGTCGGTCACTACCTGCTGTTCGGCTACAACGTCTTTATCGGTCTGAAGACCGAGGTGCAGGTCGACGACGTCTTCAGCCTGCACACGTTCGCCGAGACCGATTCGGGCTTCGCTTTCGAGCGCGTCGGTAGCGATTCGGCGGAGAACTTCCTGCACGATACGACCTTCGCCCGAGACTTCCGCGAGCTCTACAAGTACTACAAAGACACCCGCCTGTTGCAGCTGCGGCGGATCGAGGACAAGTTGCTGGCGGTCTTCCAGACCGGCCGCTCGGTGACCGATATCAAGGTCTTCCGCTGGGTGGTCGACACCGAGGGCCAGGTCACCTACGTCGACAACCGCGGCGAGCGCGATCATGTGTTTCCACCCTCGCACGACTTCGAGTGGACGATCACCACGCGCGAACACTACGTCCAGGGACGGCACCCCCACGTGTCGATCCTCGACGAGGTCTTCGTCGAAACCGTTGGCGGCGACCTCACCGTCAAGGTGGAGGACAACACCGAGGATGGCCAGGGTATCTACCGCGAGCTGGTCGACGAGGCCGAACAGAGCCTCGACGACGCCGAGATCCACTACGCCAAGCTCGGCAGCCTGATCCTGCTCAAGGTGCTGCCCTATAACGAGACCGTCTGGCGCTACCTGGTGTTCAACACCCGCACCCAGAAGGTCGACCGCATCGACGCCATTGGCCAGGCCTGCCTGTCGCTGCCGGAGGATCACGGTCTGATCTTCCCCGGTGGTTTCTACCTGCAAAGCGGCGAGACCAAGTCCTTCGAAGGCCAGGTCGACGCCATGGAGTTCATGCGCTTCATCCGCTCCCCCAATGGCGAAGACGTACTCTATGTCTTCCATGAGCGCGGTACGGGGCACACGATTCTGTTAGCCTACAACATGATCCGCAAGCAGGTGACCAACCCGATCCACTGCCACGGTTTCAGCCTGTTCGAAGACGGCAAGTTGGTGGTCTTTCGCGCCCTCTCCGAGGAGCCGACCCGGGTCCACCCGATGCAGATCTGGCAGACCGCCTTCACTAGCGACGAGTTCGCCGCCAAGGCACCGACCGGCGACAGCTTGCTCGAGAGAGTGGGTAATGCCGACCTGGTGCGGGGCATCTCCGATGCCCTGTCCATCGCTCGCGCGGTGGAGGAGCAAGAGGCGAGCGTGGCGGGCTACGAAGACCTGATTGCCGCTTCGGTGCGCATGACCGATGCCTACTACTGGCTCGGCGAGACGGAGATCGGTGACCTCGGTGCCAGCCTGCAAGAGGTCCATCGCACGGCGGAGCTGATCGTCGATGAGTTCGAAAAAGTGCGCCAGATCCGCAAACGGGCGCGCGAAGCGGTGGCCGAGAGCGAGACCCAGCTAGAGGCCCTCTTCCTGCAGCTGCGCTCCGAGGCCAAATCGACCACCCGCCACTTCGTCGACTCCCTGTCGCAGCTGCGCTCTCAGCGCGGCCACCTGATCAGCCTGCGCGAGCTGCGCTACGTCGACCGCGAGCGCCTGGACACCCTCGAGGAGGAGGTGGTGGAAGCCCTCGGCCGCCTCGGTGGCGAGACAGTGCAGTTCCTCGAAACCGAGGAGGCTCTTGACCCCTATCGCCAGGAGCTCGAGCAGCTCGAAGGGCGGATCGAGACGGTCGAAAAGACCGCCGACGCGGTGCCACTGGAGGAGGGTTTCGAGGGGATCGGCGACGCTCTGGAACTGCTCACGGAAGTGCTCGGCGATCTCGAGATTGACGACGCCACCGTGCGTACCGCCATCCTGGAGCGCATCTCCGAGGTGCTCGGCGCCCTCAACCGTGGCCGCGCGTTGCTCACCGCGCGCTGCAAGACCTTGCGCTCGAGCGAAAGCGTCGCCGAGTTCGGTGCCCAGTTCAAGCTCTTCAGCCAGAGTGTCTCCGGTGCCATCGCCCTGGCCGACACACCGGAGAAGTGTGACGAGCAGCTCTCCAAGCTGCTGCTGCAAATGGAAGACTTGGAGAGCCGCTTCGGCGAGCTCGACGACTTCGTCGTCGAGCTGGCGACCAAGCGCGAGGAGGTCTACGAGGCTTTCAGCTCCAAGAAGCAGACCCTCCTCGACGCTCGCCAGCGGCGCGCCGACCGCCTGGTGCAGGCCGCCGAGCGTATCCTCGAAGGTTTGACCCGCCGCGCCGCGACCCTGGCTGGCACCGACGAGCTCAACGCCTACTTCGCCGGCGATCAGATGGTGCTCAAGGTGCGCGACATCTCGAGCCAGCTGCGCGATCTCAAGGAAAGCGTCCGCGCCGACGAGCTCGACTCGCGGCTCAAGGGCGCCCGTGAGGACGCCGCCCGTGCTTTGCGCGATCGGCAAGATATCTTCGAAGACGGCGCCGCGGTCATCCGCCTCGGGCGCCATCGTTTCAGCGTCAACACCCAGCCCTTCGATCTCACCATGGTGCCGCGCGACGGTGGCGCCGAGATGGCCTTCTACCTCTCCGGCACCGATTTCTACGAGACGGTGGAGGATTCCGAGTTCGAGGCGACGCGCGACTATTGGGATCAGCTGCTGGTCTCCGAGACGCCGCAGGTTTATCGTGGCGAGTACCTCGCGGCGTCGATGCTCTTCGACGCCGAGGAGGAACGGCGCGCTCTCACTCTGGATGGTCTGCACGAGGCGGCTCTGGCGGACAATGGGCTGGTCGAGCAGGTGCGGCGTTACTCGGCGGAGCGCTACGACGAAGGCTACGAGCGCGGCCTGCACGACCACGACGCGGCACTGATTCTCGAACAGCTCCTCGGCCTCTACTCGACAGCGGGTCTGCTGCGCTTCGCGCCGCGGCCGCGGGCCTTCGCCTGCCTCTTCTGGGCCTTCCACACCGAGCAGACCTCGAAGGTGCAGTGGGAGCGTCGTGCCCACAGCTTGGGTCGCCTGCGCAAGGCGTTCGCCCATAGCTCGGCGATCACCCGTTTCCAAGGCGAGCTGGCGCAGGCGATCACCGCGTTCTTCGATGCCCACGGTCTCGAGATCCACCCCCAGGAGGCCCAGCGCGCCGGCGCCTACCTGTTCGAAGAGTTGTGCCACAAACCGCTGTGCTTCGTTACCAGTGCCGAGGCCGAGCGTCTGCGCGACCTCTTCCTGGCCCACCTGGAAAGCAGTGACAGCCGCCGCGAGCTCGACGAAGACCTGCGCGAGCTGAAGGAAGATCTGCCGCACCGCTATCGCCTGGCCCGTGCCTGGTTGCGTGCCTTCCTCGATCAGGCGGGTGACGACGAGGCGCTGGTGGCCTTGGCACCGTGCCTGGAGGAAGCGGTGGTGCTGTTGCTCACCGATCGGCGCCTGGATCGCACCACCTCCAGCGCCTTATCGTCCGCTGCCGTAGACGAGCTGCTCGGCCAGCATCCCTTGATCGAAGGGCGCAAGTTGACCCTGCGGCTCGACGAGATGCTCTCTCGCCTTTCGACCTTCCGTCTCGAGCGCGTGCCGGGCTTCCGCCACTTCCAGCAGGTGCGGCACGAGATGCTGGAGCGCGAGCGCCAGCGCCTGCGGCTCGGCGAGTACAAGCCCAAGGTGATGAGCGCCTTCGTCCGCAACCGGCTGATCGATCAGGTCTACTTGCCGATCATCGGCGACAACCTGGCGAAGCAACTCGGCGCTCTGGGGGAGGACAAGCGCACCGATCAAATGGGCCTGTTGCTGCTGATCTCGCCGCCGGGCTACGGCAAGACCACCCTGATGGAATACGTCGCCAACCGCCTCGGCCTGGTCTTCGTCAAGGTCAACGGCCCGGCCTTGGGCCATGCGGTGACCTCCATCGATCCGGC
>JBCCGX010000983.1:0-4057 GCA_039029035.1 Acidobacteriota bacterium
CCGTCCAGCGGTGGGGCCGGGGATGACTGGAGGGTCTGGAGAACACTGCTCAACCTCGGCGCGTCCATGCTGATCCTCGCTTCATTGACGACGCGCTTCATCTACCCCCTGATCAGTCTGGAAGGTCGGCGTTTCTGGATCCTCGGTTTGTCGCCAGTGACTTTCCGACAGATCGTGTGGCAAAAGTTCTGGCTCAGCGTGGTGACGACCTCCGTCTTCACCATTAGCCTGGCGGTGCTCTCGGCGACCCGCCTGGAGCTCGATCGAACCGCCTTCGGGCTCTCGGTGGCCGGCATCATCGCGACCACGTTCGCCCTATCGGGTCTGGCCGTAGGGCTCGGTAGCCTCTACCCGAACTTCCAGGAAGACAACCCGGCGCGCATCGTCTCCGGCATGGGCGGTACACTCAACTTCTTGATGAGCATGCTCTACATCGCCCTGGTCGGTGTCGCGCAAGCTGCGGTACTGCTGTGGGGCCGGGCCGAGGCTGCTCTCGGTGGTGAAACGTACCCTTGGGTCGTCGCGGGTGCGGCAGTTTGGATTCTCGTGATAACGGTGATCACCTGTTGGCTACCCCTGCGCCTCGGTCTGAGGAATCTCGAACGCGCCGAGTTTTGACCGGCCGCTTCTCGCGTAGCTGGCGAACCTTTGCTCTCCTTGAGGTCGAAGAGTTCGTTTTTCGACTGCGCGTTCGATACACTATTGGCAATTGATGCAGCTTAAGAAAGGGCGGTCGCTTGGAGTCGCGCTAACTCTAGCGAGGCTTCGCCTCAGACGGCGAAACCCGAATCGGCGGCTAGCCGATCCGAAGACTTGCCTCAAAGGCAAGCATTCGGCTCTGCTGGGTGGCTAGCGAGGTGAGCCGAGCGGTGGGAAGGAAGGTGCCTAAGTGCGTTGGCTGAGAGTTTTGCCGGTTTTCATTCTCTTGCTGGCGAGCCAGCCAGCATGGGCGCAGGACGACACCAAGGGTGCCGAGTCAAGGGACTTCGGCTGGTACATCGTACGACCCGCCGACACCCTGCGGGGTTTGGCGGCACGCTTTCTGGGCTCCGAGGATCGGTGGCAAGAAGTTTGGAAGCTCAATCAAGATATTGTCGATGCGGATCGTATCTATCCTCGGCAGAAGATCCGATTGCCTTTACCCACCAAGACGCCTGCGACCGGCGCCTTGGTGCGCCAGTTGGCCAACCGGGTCGAAGACCAACCGACGCCCCTGTCCTGGAACGACGCGCAAGAGAATGAGGTGCTGCGGGCGCGCGATGGTTTGCGCACCTTCGAGTCTGCTTCGGCGGATCTCGTCTTCCCCGACCAGACCCGTCTGGTCGTAACCGAGAAGTCGACGATTTTCATCGGTGAGGAGGCCCCGGCCCAGGAGGCGGTCGATCGAACGCAGATCGAGATCGTCCTCGGCCAAGCCGATCTCGAAGGGGCTTCGGTGTCGGCCGACACGAGTCAGTTCGAAATCGTGCTTGGCGACGCCAAGGCCACACCTCGCGCGAGTGGCAATCAGGCGGTGCAGACCCGAGCCCGTCGGGTCGGTGAGGGGGCTCAGCTGATGGTCTACAGTGGCGAGAGCCAGCTCGCCGCCGCGGGCGCCGAGTTGACTGTCGGTACCGGCATGGGATCCTCGGTCGCCGAAGGTGAGCCTCCGACACCGCCGGAAAAGCTGCTACCTGCGGCCGAAGGGCTGGTGCCGGAGGCCGGTGCCCGCCTGGCGACGCCGCGGCCGACGTTTCACTGGCAACCGGTCGACGGGGCGCGTAGTTACACCCTCGAGATCTGTCGTGATCCACGCTGTGGAGCCTTGTTTCAGCGAGTCCAAGAGTTGACTGAGCCGTCTTGGGCACCCGACAAGCTACCGGTCGAGCAACTCTATTGGCGGGTCACGGCGGTCAGTCCCTCGGGGCTCGATGGCTACCCCACGTCGGGCCGAGGTTTCGAGATCCTCAGCGCTGTCGAGGATCGGACGCCACCCGGCATTCGGATCGCCTTCACCGGTCCGCAGCGAGTGGCACCGCGCCAGGGACTCAACGAGCATTGGATCGTCGGTCCCGGCATGGCGATCGAAGTCGAGGTTGACGACAACTCCAGCGGGGTCGAATCCTGGACCCCGTCGATCGATGGCGAGGCCATTGCACCGGCAGCTTTGCAAGGTCCGTGGGTCGACGGTGAGCATACGGTTGGGGTCGCCGTAACCGATCGCGCAGGCAACCGCAACGAGAGAGAGAAGTCGTTTGTCTACGATTCCGAGCCGCCACGAATGAGCTGGGGTCGAGAGGGTGCGGCGGCATCGGGCCGCAGCAGTAACGAGCCGGGTGAGGGACTCGAGGGATCAGGCCCCGTGATGCGCGGCCGTCGCGAGATTCGTATTGGCAAGCACACTTGGGAGATTGACTCCGACTTGGGGCAGATTCGGCTGCGTTTAGTCCGGGGCAAGTCGATCGCCTTCGAAGGGCTCGGATCGTTGGGCTACGACGAAGGTTTGTGGATCTTGGCAGAAGACGCGGTTTGCCCGGACCTGGAAAATCTGGCCTACGAGCTCGAGGCCGGTGACCGGCGTGGTGATCTCGTGCTGAGATATGAAGCGACGGATTGCGTCGGGAACACGCGGCGTGGCCGCTTGCCCTTGACCAAGCAGAAGAAGTAGGCGCTGGCGAGACAGAAGTAGGCGTCGGCGAAAAGAAGTAGGCGTCGGCGAGACAGCAGTCGATCAGAGAACCTCCTGGCGGTGCGAAAATGCCCAAGCCGAAGTTCCCTCTGTTATTCCGGGTGGTGGTGGCGTTGGCAGCGATGGGACTGCTGCCCCTGGCCATTTCCTACTACCAGCTGAGGGCCAACGAAGACGCGCTCACCGATCAGGTGCAGCGAACCCACATCGTCGCGTCGCGTGCCGCGGCGGAACAAGTGGATACGTACCTCGAGGGCCTCCTCAGCCTGGCGAGATCGACGGCGGCTCATCCCCTCCTGTTGTCTGCGCCCCAATCGACGGCCACCCAGGAGATGCTGCAAGGAACCCTCCTCGCGCAGCCCGCGGTTCGAGTTCTCGGGCTCTTCAATGAAGCGGGCGAGACCGTGATGATGGTGCGGCGTACGGGAATGCAAGAGGAGATCGGAGAGTTCTACGAGGCGACGGATTCTCGCTCCGTCGCCGTGGTGCGCGGCGCCACCCAACGGTGGTTGCGGATCCGCACCGCGTTGCCGCAGGGTGCCGGGTACCTAGCTCTGCTGGCTGAAGCCGAGATCTTGAACGACAAAGTGCAGGCTTTTCAGATCGGGCAACAGGCTTTGTTGGCTTTGGCGACCGAAGCAGGTGGTGAAGTCTTCGGTGGCGCCCGATCCCTCGAGGAGTTTCCCCGGACGTTGATCGAGCGCGCCAGTACAGGCAAGCTCGATTCGGAGAGCAAGGAGTTCTCCGACCCGCGTACCGGAACCGTCATCGGCGGGCACAAGGGTTTACGAAGCGTGCCGTGGTTCGTGTTGTCGCGCCAGCCAGCGGCGGTGGCGCGAGTGGCGCAGGAGCGCATTCGAGCCGCGACGCGCCTGGCGGCGCTGGGAGCCGTCCTGCTGACGGGCTTGCTCTCCGGCGGCGCCTATCTCACCGTTGTCCGGCCGCTGCGACGTCTGGCTGACGCTCAGAGCCAGTTGGTCGGCGAGGATGTCCCTAGTGGCGGATCCGAGATCGACCAACTGGAAGCCTCGTTCGAGATTCTGCAGCAGAGAATTCGCGATTCGGAAGAGCTCGGCAAGGTTTTCCTCGGACGCTACGAAGTCACTAGCTTGATCGGTTCGGGCGCCATGGGATCGGTGTTCCAGGGCTGGGATCCGAAGCTCAAGCGCGAGCTCGCGCTCAAGACGATGCGGGTCAACGCCGAAGATATCGACCAGCAAAAGCTCATCAAGAGCCTGTTGGAAGAGGCGGCGATTAGCGCCCGGTTCAACCATCCCAATATCGTCACGGTCTACGACGTCGCTGATCAGGGTAGCGCCGCCTTCATCGCCATGGAGCTCGTCAACGGTACCAATCTGGAGAAGTATCTGGCCGACGAAGGGCCCTTGA
>JBCCGX010000984.1:0-4054 GCA_039029035.1 Acidobacteriota bacterium
CTCCGCCAGGGCCTCGATGACCACCGGCAGATTGTCTGCTTCGTTGTAGACCGGAATGGCGACGAGCCCGTTCATTCCTCGCTCCTGTAGTAGTCCGGGTCGACGGTCTGGGTGCCGGTCTCGAACAACACCGTCTCCGGGGCCTCGAACCGGTATTCCGGCAGGATCCCAGACGCTGAATAGACATAGACCCCCGTGATGACCAGCGCCTGAGACACGAGCAAGATCGCCCAGGACTTGCGCGTCGGCAGGAGATCCAGCCCCTGGATCGACAAGGTCAGGGCCCCGGCGAAAGCGACCAGGAGCCCGAGTGGGTTCTGTACCAGCAGCGCGCCCAAGACGAGGGCGACGATCAAAGCCGCACGGCGGCGGGGTGCATCACTGCGGGGTGCATCTTTGTCGGCCAGTGCATCACTGCGGGGTGCATCTTTGTCGGCCAGCAGTGCGACGACCGCCCAGGGGAAGAGGACGCCGCCGATCGACAACAGCACGAAGGGTTGGCCCGAGAGCTTGGCGAAGGCAAAACCGAAGAGGCCGAGGGCAACGGTGATCGCAGCGAGGGCCATGAGCCGCTGCCGGTGCGAGCCAGCTTGCCACGCCCACGCAGCCATCCCGAGCACCGCCAGGCCGAGCAGCGCCGCGAGCGGCGAGCGGACCATCGCCAGCATCGAGGTGGCTGCGGCGGTGATCTCGGGCAAAAGAGCGTAGTACGGCGTTAGGAAGAACAGCCCGGCCAGAGCCTGCTTCTTCGGCTGGCTGCCGAACAGCCGCCAGGACACCACGGCCCAGGCGCTGAAGATGGCCATCAGCGTGAAGAGTAAGTGGTAGTTGCGCAGCAGCCTCAGGGTCTTGCCCATGACCAGGTAGGGGATCCCGACGTTCGGATCCTCGATCGCCCAGAGGCCAAGTCCGGCGAGAAACGATCCCGCCATCACCAGCAGCGACCACGCCAACGGCCCCTTCTGGCCATACAGAAACCGCAGCACGAAAAGCAGCACGAACCACTCCGTCCACAGCTTGCAGGCTTCTTCGAAGAACCCGAGCGTCTCGGTCAACAGGTCCACTTGCTCGCCGGTGATCCCGGGCGTCAAGACCTTGCGCCACAAGCGGCCGCCATGGCCCAGCACATCGAGAACGCCGTGGGCCAGCGCCAACGCCACGACACAGGCGATGTACGGGAAGTAATCGCGCCGGTTGGGCAAGTTGCGGACGAAGACATAGAACAACACCGCACCGGCCAGGGCGAAGAGGATGACGACCACATCGTCGGTGTAGTGACGGATATCGCGGGTGAAGATCTCGAGCTCGTCCTTGACGTACTTGCCGAAGTCCTCGTGCCACTTGAGCCGCTCATCGAGCACGGCGAAGCCGGCCACCGCGCTCAAGGCGATGGCGGTGCGACGCTTGAACGGATCGACGCTCGGATCCCGGATCACCGCCACCAGAAACACCAGCACGACGAGCATCAAGCTCAGGCTCATCCAGGTAATCGGCTCGTCCTCGTCGAAGCCGAAGAAAATCGAGTGCCCGGCCACCGAGATGGTGAGCGTGAAGAGAGCCAGGGCGACGGGGAAGAAATGCAGCAGCGCCGGCGGCAGCCGCATGTTGGAGTCATAGAACTCGCACTGACGCTCGCCGCCGCGGCTCATCGTTCCTCCAGCCATTGGAGCAGATCGCTGGACGCGACGAGGAAGTGGCGCTTGTCAGCGTACAGCCGAAGGTCTGGCGGAACTCTCGACAACAAAGGTCGTGGCGATGATTGAGCCAATTCTTCCACCCAGCTTTCCAGCGGCTCGAAGTGACCCATGCTGCGCCGCCCACGGCGAAAGTAGCGCGGCTCGACGACCCAATAGTCGATGCCGTATCTGTCGATCACCCGCCGCAGCTCGTCCGGGTCGTCGGTGTAGTAGGCGCGCCAGAACTCCTGAGTCCTTTCGACCACCTCGTCCCAAAGGCCTAGCCACCAGGGGTGGGCTTGCTCCTTGTTCACCAGCACCGTCCGGCCCGTCATCAGCGGCAGCTCACTGGCGAGCCGCGGCCAGGCGGCGATCATCGGTCGCCCGGGCAGCTCGCGGATCGCCTGGTAGAGCTCGTGGCGTTTGAAGGTCCGGGTGTGCTCGCCCGGCTCGAGCTCGTCGCCGAACTCCCGCAGGCCGAGACCGACGAGCAGGAGGGTGGCCACCGTCAACGGTTTCAGGCGCTGCATCATCTGCTGAAGGTCCAGCTTCGCCGCGCTCGATCGGAGACTGTCGGCCACGATGCGCGCCCACCAGATCCCGCCCACCAGGCACGTGAAGAGCGGTAGAGAGCGCCGGATGTAGCGGCTCGGCAGGTAGAGCTGCATCACGAAATAGTCCGCGACGGTATACATGATGAGGCTCGCCACGAGAAGTGTGTAGACCCCACGCGGCAGCCGGAAGGCGCCACGACCGAGGAAGAAAACGCCGATCAGGAGCAGAGGGAAGTGGAAGGAGTCCTCCCACTGGCGCTCGATGCGATCCCACAACGCCGTGGTCGGCAAGATTCGGTAGCGCCCTTCTTTGGTGAACTCGATCCGATCCTGCATGTCGGCTCGCCGGGCGAGCTCACCGAAGCCGTGGTCTTCGAAATACTTGGCGCCCAGGATCGCCGCCAGGGCGAGGGCGGCCAGGACGAGCGGCAACAGTTTGGTCCGCCAGAATGCCCTGTCGCGCAGCCGTCCGGTGCGGACGTCATGGTAGATCGTGTCGATGAGGTACATCATCCCGATGTGAATCCCGACCATGGGATAGACCAGGGCGCTGAGCGAAACCAGCGGCACCGCCCACCACCACCGCTGGCGATAGATCAGCAGCACCGCAAAGCCGAGCAAGGGCCAGGAGAAGGCGGCCATAAAGCCGCCCACGAAGTGCTCGTACATCGATGGAAAGAAGAGAAAGAGCACCACAGAGACCCAACCGGCGATCAAGCCGCTCATGGCGTGGGCGGCTAGGAAGCAGGACAAAGCGCCCAGAGCAAAGACCACGATCGTCATGACCTTGCCCCAGAGGATGTCGTGCCCGGTGCGGGCCAAGGTCTTGTAGAGCGCATTGCCGAACGGCGTGGTGCCGAACTCCGAGTAGCGCAGCAGCAGATCGTCGTCCTGGAAGTACTGCTTGTCCGGGCTCAGCCACTGCGGCACCTGGCGCCAGTTCTCATGGAAGCGGTCGGCGCGCACCAACGACGGCCATCCCAGGTAGAGGGCGAGGACGACCGTGCAGCCCACCACCAATGTGGCATGCAGGAGCAGCCGGCGCCTCGGCGTCGACTCGCTCACGCGCCGTCCGTTCTTGCCATCGCCAGGACGACGATCGGTGACAGGGCATGGAGGTAGAAGATCGGCCGGATCACCAGCGGCCGAAAGCCATGCTCGGCGAAGCGCGCCACGACCTCGGGCACCCGCACCGCGTAGAAGTCGAGGGTCCCCATCGCCCGGTAGCCGGTCAATAGTCGATGCAAGATATGGAAGCGCTTCACTTCCAGTAGCACGAGCCGGTCGGCCACCCGGCACAAATGGCCGATCGCGGCGATCTGATCCGCCGGTAGCAGATGATGGAACACATTGAGACAGCCAACGATGTCGAACGCACGGTCTGCGAACGACAACCCCGAGGTCACGTCTGCCACCGAGAAGGCCATCACCGGCGCCGAGTCCCGTCCGTAGCTCGATTGGGCGACCTCGACCACGGCCGCCGAGAGATCGATCCCGTGCAAGCGATCGAGCTCGAATTGCTGCGCCAGCTCGTGGCTGAAATCGCCCCGGCCACAACCGACGTCGAGATACGACCGCAGCGATCCAGCGCCCATCAGCGGCGTGAGAATGCGCCGGATATGGCCGCGATTCAACCGCTGCCAAAAGGTGTGGCGGCGATCCGGCGATCCGGCCGGCGCGTCATAGTACCCATCCCGCGTGTGGGCGATATCGTCGAAGACCTCCCGGAGGCGCTGATAGTAGGCCTGCCGATCGCCCTCGGCGGACGCAGACCTCCCAGCGTCGATACGGCGGATCTCACCGCTCAAGGCGCGCTCTCCGAAG
>JBCCGX010000985.1:0-4042 GCA_039029035.1 Acidobacteriota bacterium
ACCATCTCGGCCAGCTCCGGGTATCGGCCGAAGAAATGCTCGCGGATCGTCTTGCCGGTCAAGTCGGCGGCGTAGGTCTGGTAGTCGCCGTCGACCGCCTCGTCCATCCGTCGGCGCAGCACACCGTCTTGATCTTTGGCCAGCAGGGGATCCCAATTGGCCCCCCAAAGCACCTTGATGACGTTCCAGCCGGCGCCACGGAAAACCCTCTCGAGCTCCTGGATGATCTTGCCGTTGCCACGCACCGGACCGTCGAGGCGCTGCAGGTTGCAGTTGACGACGAAAATCAGGTTGTCGAGTTTTTCGCGCACCGCCAGCGACACCGCGCCCAGGGCTTCCGGCTCGTCCATCTCGCCGTCGCCGAGGAAAGCCCAGACTTTACGCCGCTCGGTGTTGGCGATACCGCGCTGGTGGAGGTACTTGAGGAAGCGCGCCTGGTAGATCGCCATCAGCGGTCCGAGGCCCATCGACACGGTAGCGAATTGCCAGAAGTCCGGCATCAGCCAGGGGTGCGGGTAGGACGACAGCCCACCGCCCTCGGCTTCGCGGCGGAAGCGCTCGAGCTGCTCCTCGTCGAGCCGGCCTTCGACGAAGGCGCGAGCATAGATACCCGGTGCCGAGTGGCCCTGGAAGTAGATCAGATCGCCGCCATGATCGTCCGTCGCCGCGTGGAAGAAATGGTTGAAGCCGACCTCGTAGAGGTTGGCCGCCGACTGGTAGGTGGCGATATGGCCACCGAGTCCGTCGAACTGACGGTTGGCCCGCACCACCATCACCAGGGCGTTCCAGCGGATCAAGGACTTGATGCGGCGCTCCATGGCCGGGTCGCCGGGGCGTTTGGCCTCGTGCGCCGGTGGGATGGTGTTGAGGTAGGCCGTGTTGGCCGAGTAAGGCAAGTAGGCGCCGGAGCGACGTGCCTTCTCGATCAGACTCTCGATCAGGAAGTGGGCGCGCTCCGGGCCGTCGCGCTCGATCACCGCCTCCAAGGAGTCTTTCCAGTCCTGGGTCTCTTCCGGGTCGATATCTTGCAGGCGCGGGTCGTCGGGCATCGCGCGGTCCTCGTCGTATTCGGGATGAGTCGAAGGTCGGTCTGCGGCGGTCGGGTTCGTCAGCCAAGCGTATCTCATGCAGCTTCTAGGAGTCGATCCGGTCACCGGGGGCAATGGTAGGGTTGGCTCGCAAAGCAATAATCGTTACCAGGTCCACGTTACGGTCACGGAGGTGTGAGGATGGCGACGACGGCTGTAAAGATTTTGGCGGAGCTCGAGGCCGAGGGTACGGCGCAGAACCGCAAGGTCTACGCGCGTCACGGGGTCGGCGAGAACATGTATGGCGTCAGCTACGCCACCCTCGGCAAGCTCAAGAAGAGAATCAAGGTCGATCAGGAGCTGGCGGAAGCCTTGTGGGCGTCGGGCAACCACGACGCGCGAGTCCTGGCGACCATGGTCGCCGACCCCCAGGCGATACGCTCGACGCAGCTCGACACCTGGAGCAAGGACCTCGACAATTACGTCCTCACCGACGCCTTCGCCTCCCTGGCGGCCAAGACACCGTTCGTTCGCACCAAGTTTGCCAAGTGGTCGCGCTCACGCAACGAGTCGATCGGCCAGGCCGGGTGGCTGCAGCTGTGCTCCCTGGCCCGGAGCGACGAAGAGCTCGACGACAGCTTCTTCGAAGAGCAGTTGCAGACGATCGAGAGCGAGATCCACCAGCGCAAGGATCGCGTGCGCTATGCGATGAACTCCGCCCTGATCCAGATCGGTGCCCGCAACACCGCCCTCAAGCGCCAGGCCATCGCAGCGGCTCAGCGCATCGGCGCCGTCGAGGTCGATCACGGCGAGACCGGCTGCAAAACACCGGAAGCGGTGGGCTACATCGAGAAGATGTGGGCGCGTCAGGCGCAGCTGGCGGCGAAGAAGAATGCCAAAAAGGCGAAGACGAAGAAGCGGTAGGGTGTCCGGTCGGGACTCCCCGGGCTAGCACCTGCGGTCTTAACCTGGGGCGCGCTTGGCCCGCATCCGATCCGCCGCCAGGATGCCAGCGAGCAGCACGGCCCCAGCAAGGTTCGGCCATGCGATCGGCAGCCCGGCGACGACGTTGCCCGCCGCGGGGTAGAACAGCCCGAGCGCCGCCGCCAGCAGGAGCAGTCGCGGGAGCGGTGTCAGGCGGTCCGACAGATAGCCCGCCACCGCGGCGGCGAAGGGCAGGATGCCGAGGGCAGCGCAGGTGAAGGCGATCGCGATACTGACGAAGCTGGCGTTGCCGCCGGTCGAGTCGAGCATCAGGAGCTCGGGTCGATAGACGAAGAGGAAAGGCAGGGCGAAGCCGACCAGGGCGAAGCGGAAGGCGGCGAAGGCCGAGCGTAGGATGGAGGAGCCGGCGATCGAGGCGGCGGTGTAGGCCGCCAGGGCCACCGGTGGTGTGACCATCGACATCAGGCCGAAGTAGAAGATGAAGAGATGGGCGGCCAGAGGGGCGACGCCGAGGCCGCCCAACGCCGGGCCTATGAGGGTCGCGAGGAGCAGGTAGCACACGACCGAGGGCAGGCCCATGCCGAGCACGATGGACGACACCATGATCAGGCACAGGGCGAGGAAGAGATTGTCCTGGGCCAGGGGCAGGATGGTCGCCGGCAACTTGGAGCCGACGCCGGTAAGGGTGACGACGCCGATCACGATGCCGACGCTGGCGGCGGCGGCAATGAGCGCGATGCCACCTTTTGCCGCTTTCTCCAGCACCCCAAGGATGCGCTTTGGTGTCATGCGTGTCGCCGGGTCGAAGGCCGAGACGATGAGGGCGACGAGAATCGCCAGGCTGACCGAACGGAAGACGGTGAAACGGGCTAGCAGAAGGGCAATCAAGGTGCCCAGGCTGGCACAGAAGACCAGGCCGGGGAGCTGCCAGAACGTGGTCAGCCCTTCGTCGCCGGCCTGGCTCTTCTCGGCCTCGCTGCGCGACAGGCCGCGGGCGCTGAAGTGGACGATGAGAAAGAGCGACAGGTAGTAGAGGATCGCGGGCAGGAGCGCCGCCTGGACGATGCGCAGATAGGTCACCGGTGGCTGGACGATCTCGAGCATCAGGTAGGCACCGGCTCCCATCACCGGGGGGACCAGGGCGCCGCCGGACGAGGCCGCCGCTTCGATCCCCGCTGCGATGTGGGGCTTGAAGCCCGCCGAGCGCATCAGCGGGATGGTGAAGGTCCCGGTGGTGGCGGTGTTGGCCACCGCGCTCCCCGACAGCGAGCCCATCAAGCCTGAAGAGAGGACTGACACCTTGGCCGGTCCGCCAGCCGAGGAGCCGAACAGACGCCGCGCCGCGTCGATGATGTAGCGCGTCGCGCCGGTGGCCTCCAAGAAGGCGCCGAAGACGACGAAGAGGAAGACGTAGGTCAGCATCACCTTGAGGGCGACGCCGAAGACGCCCTGACCGTGCAGGAAGCTCTGGCTGACCAGGCGCTCGAAGCCGTAGCCGCGATGGGGGAAGAGCCAGGACGGCATCTGAGGGCCGAAGTGGGCGTAGGCGAGAAAGATCGCCGAAAGGGCGGGCAGCGCCCAGCCGACCGCCCGCCGCGCCGCTTCGAGCACCAGCAGCACCCCGATGACACCGACAAAGTAATCGAGCGACGTCTCGGCACCGGCGCGATCGCCGAGCGACTGGCCGCCGATCCACCAACTCTTGAACGCGGGCTCGTTCTGGATCGCAACGTAGGCGCAAGCCAGGGCGCTGGCGGCGCCCAGCACCATATCGAGACTGCGGGCCCACACCACGACCTGCAACCGGCGATGGACGGGGTAGTGCAGGTAGCAGATCACCAGCCCGAGGAGGGCGAAGATCGCCTTCTGCGACTGGGGGGTCAGATGCGGGTAGTTGACCTCCGCCAGGACGAAGAGGCAGATGGCGACGGAGGCAAGACGCAGTAGGTTGCAGCGTAGTCGATCGAGCATGGCGACGGAGCGTAGTCTACCCCCGGTGGCGTCGCCAGTGGGAAGAGTCGGATCTTGACCGAATCGTTACCGATCGCAAGCCCGGCCCACGGGACGCG
>JBCCGX010000986.1:0-4040 GCA_039029035.1 Acidobacteriota bacterium
CCGCAACCGTCCGAAGCCAAGTAGGCCCCCCTAGCTGAGTGAGGCCCCCCGGCGGACGATGGTGTCGCCGCCGGCCGGGTCTTTGTCGAGCTCGATCAGGTCTTCGATGCGGTCGCGCAGCTCGCCGACATGGCTGACGATCACGACCAGGCGACTCGGGGCGTCGGAGACCAGGCGCTCGATGCCTTCCAGAGCCAGGTCGAGATGTTCCTGATCGAGGCTGCCGAAGCCTTCGTCCAAGAAGAAGGCGTCGAGGCGGCCGCCGCTGCCGACGACTTTTTCGGCCAAAGCGAGGGCGAGGGCAAGGGAGGCGAGGAAGGTCTCGCCGCCGGAGAGGGTGCCGGCCTTGCGCACTTTCTCGGCGTTGGCCAGGTCGACGATCGAGAAGGTGGCGTCGCCGGTGAAGCGGTAGCGCCCGCCGGAGAGCATCTCGAAGCGCCGGCTGCCGAGCTCGGCGAGGGCGTTGCGCTCTTCGTCCAGCAGGTAGCGTAGGAAGTTGGCCGCCGAGAGATCGTCGGCCAGCTGCTGGTAGAGCGTCAGCTTCTGGGTCGCCTGGTCGAGCCGCTGCTCGACCTCGGCCGCCTGCTCCAAGCGACGTTCGATCTCGGCCAGCTTGGCGCTGTCGCGATCCTGTGCGGAGCGCGCCTCGCTGAGGAGCTTGGCGAAGCTCGCATCGTCTGCCAGCTCGAGGTCTTGGGTGATGGCTGACCGCTCCTCGGCCGCCTCGCGATGGTCGCGGCCGGCGTCGCGAAGCGCTTGCTCCGCCGTCTGGCGGCGGTCGGTCAGCCGCTGCTCGATCTCCACCAGCAGGTCCGCCGGCGGTGCGAGATCCTCTTCGTCGGTGGCTTCCCAGCCCAGCCGACCGGCCAGGCCGGCGAGGCGATTCCCCAGGCCGAGCTGCTCCTGCCGAGCGGCCTCGATCGCCTGGCGCGCTTGCTCAGCCTCTCCGGCAGCTTCGCGCTCGCGCTCGCGAGCCGTATCGAGCTGGGCGGCGGCGGTGGCGAGCCGCGAGCGGGCGCTGCGGATGAAGGTCATCGGGTCGCCCTCGGCCGCCACCCCCACGAGCTCGGCCAGGTCTGTCTGCAGATCCTTGCACGTCGCCTCGGCACGCTCCAGCCGGGCGAGCGATTCCTGGCGCTGTGCACCGGCCTCGTTCCGCGCGCGTTCGGCGCTCACCACGGCTTCTTCGAGAGCCGCGCCGCGGCGTACGGCCTCGGTCCGGGCCGACTCGGCCGCCGTCAGCGCGTCACGGCTGGCGGCCCGGCGACGGCGCGCAGCGTCGACCGCCGGCGAGGGGGCGCCGGGCGGCGCACGATCGACCGGTTGCTCGCACACCGGGCAGGGTTCGCCCTCCTGCAAGGCCTGGCGCAGGGAGAGCGCCATCTCCAGATGCTGCGCCTGGTGGAGCCCTTCTTCCGCTGCCTCGGCTTCACGCGCCGCTGCGGTCGCCGCCTCTTCGGCCTGGCGCGCCGAGGCCGCCTGCTGGTCGCGCCTTTCGACGGCTTTCGGTAGCTCGGCCTCTGCCGTCGCCACCCAGGCCTCGATCGCGCGATGACTTCGGCGCGCTTCGGTGAGGTTCTCCCGCGCGGTCTCCAAGGACTCGATCAGGCCCTCGGCCCGCACCAATTGCTCGCCAGAGCCCACTTCGGCTGCGGTCGTCGCCTGCGCTTCCTCGGCGGAAGCCACCGCGAGGCGGGCGCTCTTCCAAACTTTCTCCGCCTCGGCCGCCGCGGCCTCCGCCGCCGATGCGGCGCCGAGGATCGTGTCGACCCGGCCAGGGGACGGAAGCTGCTCCGTAAACTCTCCGAGCTCGGTCAATCCAGCTTCCGCCTCTTGGCGTTGCTTCAGAGCCGCAAGCGACGTCTCGTCGAGCTCTGCGACGCGCTCCGCTGCCTCTGCCAAACGCTCGGCACGCTGCGCCGAGCGCTGTGCCGCGGCCTGCAAAGCCGCCAAACGCTGGCGATCGTCCTCCACCGCGCCGAGCCGCCCTTGCAGCTCCTTGACATCGAGCTCCGCCGCACCGCGCCGCTGCTTGGCGAGGGCGTGCATGGTATCGATCCGGTCGAAGCCGAAGACCCCCTTGAGCACCTTGTCGCGCAGGCCCGGGGTGGCGTTCAAGAACTCGGCGAAGCGATTCTGCGCCAGGAGCACCGAGCGACAGAAGGCTTGGAAATCGAGCCCTAGAAGCTCTTCGACCCGGGCGTTGACCTCGCGCTCCTTCTCTACCTCGGGAACTGCGGCTGGCTCGAGGTCGCCGAACCCCGCCAACATCTGCTGGCCCGGCGAGGCGGCGACTTCGCGATAGAGGGCGTGTTGGCTCGCTCCGCGCTGGCGAATGACCCGCACCGCGCGCCAGGTCTCACCCTCGACCTCGAAAGCCAGCTCGACCCGGGCGGTGTCGAGATTCTGTTTGATCAGCACCTTGGTACCGCTCTCGAAAACCGGCGTCTTGCCGTAGAGGGCAAAGGCGATGGCATCGAGAATCGACGACTTGCCGCTACCGATCGGTCCGACGATGCCGACCAGGCGACGCCCGCGCCAATCGAAAACGGTGCGCTGGCCAAAGGAGCGGAAGCCCTCGACCACCAGCTCAAGCGGGCGCATCCGAAGCCTCGGTGTAGATCTCGCGGAAGGCGTCGACGAGCTCGGCCGGCGGCTCGATCCCGTGGCGCCGGCGGTAATAGTCGTTGTAGAGGGCGTCCCATGGCTGCCCGGCGCGCAGCGGCCCTTCCTCGGCGAAACGCTCGTAGTCGGCCCTGACTTTCACCAGCAGCGGCATCTCTTCCTGGGCGCGGTCGGCGAGGCCCGGATCCGGGCCATCGGTGACCACGGTGAGATCGAGAAAGCAGCCTTCCAGCGTCTCGTCGGCCAGCAGCTCGCTCCAGGTACCCCGGGCGCGGCGCAACCGGCGGCCCCGCTCGAGAGCGATCGAGCGGACCTCCGCCGCCTCACCGGGCTCGACATCCACCACCACCACCCTTTTGGCTTCGCCGGCTTCGCCGAAGTCGAGCTCGAGTAGGGAGCCGGAATACTCGGCGGCAGACGATGCCCCGGGCACCGGCTGCGGCGCGTGGACGTGCCCCAGCGCGACATACTGCGGCCCACGGGAGACCACAGTCTCCGGCGCGGCGTAGGCTTCGCCGAGAAACAGTGACCGTTCGCCGCGCGGTGCCCCCTCGCCGCCGACCAATGCTCCATGGACCATGAAGTGCCCCGTCAGCACCGTGACTGCTGGTGCCTCTTCGCTCTCGAGCAGCTTTGGCTCGGCCAAGTACCGGCTGTAACGCTCACACAACGCCGCGACCTTGTCGGCGTACTCACCGCGCCAGGCGTCGGCCCGGGAGAGAAAGTCGACCACCCGGCCGCGGCGCAGAAACGGGAAACAGGCCACCCGCGCCAGGCCCCCGGCGGTCTCCAGGTCGAGCACGCCACCGGCCTCCGGTGGCCGGATGGCGCCGACCATGTGGACGTGCCGCGAGCGCATCAGAGGTGCCAACACTTCGAAGAGCTCGGGCGAATCATGGTTGCCGGCGATGGCGACCACCGGCCGCTCGGCCTCCGCCAGACGCTCGAGAGTCTCGAGGACCAGGCGCAAGGCGTCGATCGGTGGTGCCGGTCGATCGAAGAGGTCACCGGCGACGATCACCAGGTCGACTGCCTCGCGCTGGGCGATCTCGACGACTTCGGCCAGGACCGCGGCGTGATCCTCCATCCGGTCGTAGCGCCCTAAGCGCTTGCCGACATGCCAATCCGCCGTATGCAGAATCTTCATCGCGCCCGACTCAGGCGGCCTCGTAGGCTGCGCCTGCGGCGCCGACTATAGCCCACCCTCGTGCAGGATTCGCCACTCCCCCTCCTCGCGCTGCCAATACTGTTGCTTCCACTTTCGGTTGGCGAAGTTGTCGCTGCGGTAGCTCTGCTCGAAGGTCACCAGATAGAGCCCCGGCTCACCGGGATAGGCATAGATTCCGATCTCTTCGAGACCGACGCGGATAAAAGACTTGTACCGGTTGACCCGCCGCTTGTGGGCCACCCAGGCG
>JBCCGX010000987.1:0-4036 GCA_039029035.1 Acidobacteriota bacterium
GAGCTGATCTCTGATGCGTTGACTCTCCTGGCCCAGCCGTTTGATGGCCACAGGGTGGGTGCGGCGGTCATCGAGCGCAAAACGACCCAGGCCGAGCTCTACTTCATCTTCGACGACGTGCGATCCGAGAGCGAGGCTTTTACAGTCCTCACCAGAGAGGACGAGGCGCCTTCGGTCGAGGCTCTCACCCTGGCCGGCGTCGCCTCAGCGTTCGCGCTCTCCGTGGTCAGCGGCTTCGGCAATCAGGTCGGTGCCGCCATCTTCGATCAGATCTTTGGCTCGAAGGAGCCTCCGGAGTATTTCGACGCGGTCTACAAGAAGCTAGCGCTGATTCTCAGAGAAGAGATCGAGCGCAACAATCGCGAGACCGTGGCAGACAAGATGGGCGGTTTGCAGGCTTGGCACAGGGATCGTTACTGGCCCTGGAAGCGGCGCGACAATCCGCCGGTGGCCGAGCTCTATGCCGCGCTGAAGAAACGCTTGAAACCCTTCTATGACGGGACGGTGCAGATCCTCGAGCGGGACCATAATCGGGGCCCTGGGGCGCTGGTCTACCTGGCTTCGAGTGGCTACTACTTCGCCATGCTGCAAGAGATGGCTCTGGTCAACCCTGACCACCAGAACAATGTGCATGAAGCGCCCGAGAATGACGGGATTCGCGCCGCAGCCATCAGCCACTACCGGACCCTCGTCGATACGTGGAATCGCGTTCATGCGACGCGCAATCGGCAAATCAGAGTCTTCAAGACGCCCCATTGGGTGGCGCCGTGGACCTGCAAGATCACGGCTGAGGACCAGTTGACAGGCGACAACCACTACAAGCATTGGTATTGCAACAACCAGTTATCCGGACCGGCCGAACGAGAGGTCTGGGCCGAGTGCCAGCGCTGGGCCCGGGCACGATATCTAACTGAGGTGCAGAGCCTGTACGACCAGATGGGCAAGCCGCTCGAGATTGCCCACAACTGGGCGATGCTGTCGCTGACGCCCCTGCCTCTGCCGCGGAACGGCCACGCTCCGATGATCCAGTATCTCTATGCCGTGACCGACGAGCGGCCACTGCCGCAGCTCTGGGTCACGCGGCTCAAACCATCCCACCGCCAGGACTTCAAATGGACGAAGATCGGTCATGCCCCCTTCGGCACCTTCAGTCTCGCCGTGCACAGGGGGCGGCTCTACGCGTCATCGAACAACAATGTCTACGAGCGCGAGCCGGCGATTGCCGATCTACCGTGGCGATTGGTTTCGCGGAAGATGGCCGGCGCCATGGTCGCGGCGAACAAGGGGAAAGAGCTCTGGTCCGCCCGGAAGAACGCTTTGGAAGCTCTTGGCCCATTCCCGGACTTGCTCTCCCTCGGTGAGCCGACCCATCGTCGGCTGAGTGGACCGCAGCATTCAGACCTCCGCTGCCTCGGCCTGTACGAGTTTGCGCCCGAGTCGCATCGGCTCGTGGGCATCTCGACCGAGGGTGCGGTGTTCTTCTCGGATGTCGGCAAAGAAACAACCGGTGCCGAGTTTCAGGTCCTCAGCCAAGACGGCGGGAAGGCCGTTGTCGACCTGACACAGTGGCAGCTCGATAGCGGCCAGACCCACGTCTACGCCGCTCTCGAGCGAGAGATCTACACCTTCGCCCATGAGAGAGGCACGGTCGGGATCAAGGTCGGTGACGCGCCAGGTTCGGCGCCCTTGAAGGCCATCGGTGCACTGACCGTGCCCTTTCCGGAGGACGCCGCGGCCGAGCGTTCCACCTGCGGGGCCTGTCGATAGTGCTCTGCGGGCGCCGCTGGCCTCGGACAAGCTGAGCTCGGAGGCACGCGGGGACGTGGCTCGGTGCGATACCGGGTCCGCCCCGCGGCGCGGCCATTGCACTGGTTCAAGGGTTTGTTCTGTCCTTTGCTTGCGGTGATTGATCGATCAGGTCACGGATCTGTAAAAAAACGACATCTGGGGCGAGTGTGGCCTCGGTTGGAAAACCTTGGCGAAAGAATCGGTGTATTGAATGTCGAAAGACGCTTCGACATTCCCAGTTAAATCCGCTCAACAACTCCGTGGCAACGCCACCGGTTTACCGGCTCTGGCGGCTCGGCCGACCGATCAATCACGTCGCCGCGACGTGGTAGGCTGCCGGCGCTCTTCCGACGACTCAAAATAGGAGACTCGACATGCGACGCTCGAATCCGACGGCGATCCTGGTGGCTCTGTGCCTGTTGTTCTTGGGCCTGCCTCTCGCGACGGAGGCGAAGAAAGGGGACAAGAAGGAACAGGCCGAAGAGGCCGAGAACAGCTCACGGCTGCAAGCCAAGACGTTCGCCGGTCTCGAGCTGCGCTCGATCGGTCCGGCACTGATGTCGGGGCGGATTGCCGACATCGCCATCCATCCGCACGACCAGAGTACCTGGTACGTGGCGGTGGGCTCAGGCAACGTGTGGAAGACCACCAATGCCGGCACCACCTGGACGCCGATCTTCGACGACCAGGGTTCCTACTCGATCGGCTGCGTCACCCTCGATCCGAGCCATCCGGAGATCGTCTGGCTGGGCACCGGCGAGAACGTCGGCGGACGCCATGTCGGTTTTGGCGACGGGGTCTACAAGAGTCTCGACGGCGGCGCGTCGTGGGAGAACGTCGGGCTAGGCGACTCCGAGCACATCGGCAACATTATCGTCCATCCCGAGGATTCGAACACGGTCTACGTCGCCGCTCAAGGGCCCCTTTGGTCGAAGGGCGGAGACCGCGGCTTGTTCAAAACCACCGACGGTGGCGCGACCTGGGAGAAGCTACTCGGCGATGACGAGTACACCGGTGTCAACGAGGTGAAGATGGATCCGCGCGATCCGGACGTACTCTACGCCGCCACCCACCAGCGCTTGCGCACCGTGGCAGCGTTGATGAACGGCGGCCCTGGCTCGGGCATCCACAAGTCGACCGACGGCGGTGAGACCTGGCGCAAGCTGGAGAACGGTTTGCCGCGGGATGACATGGGCAAGATCGGCCTGGATATCTCGCCGCAGAATCCGGACGTGGTCTACGCCACCATCGAGCTCGGCGGATCCACTGGAGGCTTCTGGCGCTCGGCCAACGGTGGCGGTACCTGGGAGAAGCGTAGCGACTACGTCTCCAGCGGCACCGGGCCGCATTACTACCAGGAGATCTTCGCCAGCCCGCACAAGTTCGACCGCATCTACCAGATGGATCCGCGGCAGCATGTCAGCGAAGACGGCGGGAAGACCTTCGTGCAGGTGGGTGAGCAAGACAAGCACGGCGACAATCACGCCCTGGCCTTCGATCCCAACGACCCCAATTACCTGCTCTCCGGCTCGGACGGCGGCCTGTACGAGAGCTGGGACTTAGGGCAGACCTGGAAGTTCATCACCAACTTGCCCATCACCCAGTTCTACAAGGTCGCGGTCGACAACGACGAGCCGTTCTACAACGTCTATGGCGGCACCCAGGACAACAACACCCAGGGCGGTCCATCGCGGACGATGAACGTCAGCGGCATCCGCAGCTCGGATTGGTTCATCACCCTGTTCGCCGATGGCCACCAGCCGGCGGTCGACCCGGAGAATCCCGACATCGTCTACTCGGAGTGGCAGCAGGGCAACCTGGTGCGTTACGACCGCAAGACCGGCGAGGTGATCCACATCCAACCGCAGCCCGGCAAGGGCGAGCCGGCGGAGCGCTGGAATTGGGATTCGCCGATCCTCATCAGCCCGCATGATCCGGCCCGCCTCTACTTCGCCAGCCAGCGGGTGTGGCGTTCGGACAATCGGGGCGACGCCTGGCGGCCGATTTCGGAAGATCTTTCTCGCGATCGCGACCGACTGAAGATGTCGATGATGGAGCGGGTGTGGAGCATCGACGCGATCTGGGATCTGGGCGCGATGTCGTACTACGGCAACGTCACCTCTCTGGCCGAGTCGCCGCATGTCGAGGGATTGATCTACGCCGGCACCGACGACGGTCTGATCCAGGTGACCGACAACGGTGGCGAGACTTGGAGCCAAGCAGGCACGCTGCCCGGCGTGCCGGACGA
>JBCCGX010000988.1:0-4032 GCA_039029035.1 Acidobacteriota bacterium
GGCCTCGGCGAAGCGGCCGCGGGCGGTTTCGCAGGCGCCCAGGGCGCTGGCGGTGACGGCGATCAGCCAATGGTCTTCCGGCAGCGCCCTCCGGCGGATCTCGAGCGCCTCGCCCAGCCGCCGGGCGGCTTCGTCCGTGCGCCCCAGGTGGGTGAGCAGGGTGCCGAGGCGAGTGAGAGTGGTGGCGAGCTCGTGGTGCTGAGGGCTCAGGAGGCGGCGCTGCAAGTCGATGGCCCGACGCAGCAGGGCTTCCGCTGCCTGACTCTCGCCCGCCGCCGTCAGGAAGTCGCCGAGAAGCGATTGCGCTCGGGCCACCACCGGGTGCTCGGCGCCAAAGGCCTGGCGCTGGATCTCCAAGGCTCGGCGTTGCAGGGTGATGGCTTCGCCGTGGGTGCCGCGCACCCGGTGCAGCATGGCGAGGCCGGTGAGGCTGGCGGCAGTTGCGGGATGGTGCTCGCCAACGAGCTCGCGGCGCAGCTCCAGGGCGCGCCGGAACAACGGCTCGGCGCCGGTGCTGTCACCGGCGGTGAAGCGCAGGATCGCCAGGTTGTGCCAGCTGGCGGCGACGTCGAAGTGGCGATCGCCGAAGGCGGCTCGCCGCAGCGCCAGGGCCTCTTCGAGCAGCGCGGCGGCTTCGTCGTAGCGTCCCTGGTACTGCAGCACCTGGGCCAGGTTGTTGAGGCTCGGGGCGATGTCCGGGTGGCCCTGGCGCCGCATCGGCTCGAACGTCCCCAGAGCCTCTTCCAGTAGTCGACGGGCCTCGTCGAGCTCGCCCTGGTCGGAGTACACCGTGGCCAGGTTGTTCAGACTCGCCAGCAGCTGCGGGTGGTCCGGCTCCAGAAGCTGCCGGTACATCGTCAAGGCCTGCTGGTAGAGATCCTGTGCCGGGCCGAGCTGACCCTGCTGCTGGAGCAGCAAGGCCAGGCTGTTGAGATCATCCGCGACATTGGGGTGGAGATCGCCGAAGGTCTTCAGGTCGATGGCCAGGGCGTCGCGCATCAGAGGTTCGGCGGCGGCGTAGTCGCCTTGGGATTCGAACAGCAGAGCCAGGTTGATCGAGACCGTGGCGACGAAGGGGTCTTCGTCGCCGAGCAGCGAGCGGTAGATCGCCAGGGCGCGGCGCAAGAGCTCGCGCGCCTCGTCGACCTCGCCCACGATCTGTAGCGCCAAGGCCAGGTCGTTGAGGCATTCGGCCGTCTCGAGGTGCGACTCGCCGAGCTGCCGGTGGGTCAGCTCGAGGGACTCACGGTAGGCCGCGATCGCTTCAGGGTACCTTCCCTGGGCCTTGTCGAGATGGCCGAGGTGGCGCAGGCTCTGCCCCACGTCGAGCGAGCTCTGGCTCAGGCGTCGGCGGTTCTCCAGTGCTTGCTCGACCAGCGGCCGGGCCTGGTCGTAAAGCCCGAGCTTGCGGTAGACCCGGCCGACCGTGTCGAGCAATGTCGCTTGCAGCAGAGGGCGCGAGCCAAACTCGTCCCGGATGCGCGCCGCACCGCGATCGAGCACCTGGCGGGCGGTCAGATCCTCGCCGCGGGCGATCGCCGGATCGGAGGCGTCGAAGAGATCGACCAGGAAGCTGGCCAGCTCGGCGGCTTTCTCGCGCTCCTGCTGCGTTCGAACCGTCTGCTGGAGGCTGATCACGGCCGCCAGCAGCGCGGCGACCAGCACAATCGCCGCCGCCAGAGCGAGGCGGTTGCGGCGCAGGAACTTGACGCTGCGATAGACCAAGGAGCTCTTGCGCGCCTCGATCGGCAGGCCGCCCAGATGGCGCCGCAGATCTCGAGTCAGTTGATCGACGGAGCGAAACCGCCGGTCGCGCTCTTTGCGCAGCGCCATCAGGACGATGACGTCGAGATCGCCGCTGAGTCGCCGGCGCAGGGCTTGCGGCCGCAGACCGCGGGCGGCAGCGATGTCCTCCGGCGAGGCAGCATCATCCACCTCATCAGCAATCGGCGTGACGACGCGGCTCGGTGCCGGCGGCTCGATCTGGAGGATACGCCGCTCGGCCTCGGCGCGGCCGAGCCCCTCCGGCGCGATTGGCCTGCGGCCGGTCAGCAACTCGTAGAGCACCACGCCCAGGGAGTAGACGTCGCTGGCGGTCCCCACCAGCTCGCCGCGGATCTGCTCCGGGCTGGCGTAGGCCAGAGTGAGGAAACGATCTAGGGTACCGGTGGGCTCGCCGGCGTCCGGGCGCAGCAGCTTGGCGATGCCGAAATCGAGCAGCTTGACGGTGCCTTCGGCCGTCACCAGGATGTTGCCCGGCTTGAGATCGCGGTGGATCACCAGGTGCTGGTGGGCATGTTGGACCGCCGAGCAGACGGTGAGAAAGAGCTCCAGACGCGCCGCTAGGCCCAGCCGATGCCGATCGCAGTAGCGGTCGATCGGCTCACCCGCGACGTATTCCATCACCAGGTAGGGGGCGCCGGCGGCGGTGGTTCCGCCATCCAGCAGGCGGGCGATGTTGGGGTGTTCGAGCTCGGCCAGGATCTGACGCTCGCGGCGGAAGCGCTCGACCTGGGCGGGCTGATCCATGCCCCAGCGGATCAGCTTGATGGCGACCTGTTTGCGGTACTCGTCGTCGTCGCGGTCGGCGCGGTACACCACCCCCATGCCGCCCTCACCGATGCGCTCCAACAGGCGGTAGGTGCCGACCTGGCGTTCCGCGGCCGTTTGGCCAAGCAGCTCGATGCCGTCGACCAGCAGCCGCTCGAGATAGTCGCCGGCCGCCTCGTCCGAGCGCAGCAGATCCTCGACCGCGCGCCGCAGCTCCCGGTCCTCACCGCAGGCTCGGGACAGATACTCGCGGCGCTCGGTTGGCGCCCTCTGCGAGGCGCTGCGGAAGATCTCTTCGACCTGACGCCAGCGGCTCGGGTTCAAGGGGACGTCTCGGCGGCTCGGCGCTGCAGCTCGGTGTGCAACCAGGCGCGAGCCATGCGGGTGTCGGTGATCACGGTGGCGGTCGAGATGTCGAGGAAGCCGGCGGTCTCCTCGATGGTCAGGCCACCGAAGAAGCGCAGCTCGAGGATGCGACTCTTGCGCCGGTCGATCGCCTCGAGGGCGCACAGGGCCTCGTCGAGGGCGACGATCTCGGCCGCTTTCTCGACCGCCACGTCACCCAGGGCCTCGAGAGGCAGCTTGATCGCCTCGCCGCCACGCTTCTGAGCCTGCACACTGCGTGCGTGATCCACCAGGATGCGACGCATGAGCTGGGCGGCGACGGCGAAGAAGTGCACCCGATCGCGCCACTTCGGATGGGTGCGGTCGACCAGCCGTAGATAGGCCTCGTGGACCAGGTCCGTCGCTTGCCAGGTGTGACCGGAGCGCTCGTGGTTGAGATAAGACTGGGCCAGGCGGCGCAGCTCGGAGTACACCAGGGGAAGCAAGCGGTCGAGCGCCGCGGCGTCCCCGTCGCGCCATTCGATCAGCAGACGGGTGACGTCACCGGTGGTCGTCTCCTGGGCCGGGGTCCCGCCCGAGGTTGGCTCGGCCCTGCGGGCTGCGCCGCCGCTCAACCTAGGATCCTTCGGCCCGATCGCCCCCTGTCGCCCAGCCCTGTTCGGCAATCTCCTGCAGCACCCGCGGCACGTCGCGGATCGTCGGCGCTTCGAAGAAGCCTTCGGCCTCGGCGCCGCGGTGGTCGATTCTGTCGAGCACCCACTGGGATTCGTAGGGGATGTGGATGGCGTTGCCGCCGATCGCCACCACCGGCAGGATGTCGGATTTGACCGAGTTGCCGACCATGACGAAGCGCTCGGGATCGATCGAGTAACGTTCCAGAAGGCGGCGGTAGGTCTCGGGGTCTTTTTCCGACACGATCTCGATGCCGGTGAAGCGCTCTGCCAGGCCCGAGCGGGCGACTTTGGATTCCTGATGGAAGAGCTCGCCCTTGGTGATGAGGAGCAGCGGATGCTCGGCAGCGAGCTGCTCCAAGGTCTCGGCGACGCCGGGTAGCAGCTCGACCGGATGCTCGATCATCGCCTTGCCGGCGTCGAGGATCTGCTGCACGACGGTGCCCGGTATCTTGCCATCGGTGAC
>JBCCGX010000989.1:0-4021 GCA_039029035.1 Acidobacteriota bacterium
GTGATGACGGCGGTGGAGCCGTTCGAGGGCACTGACTTCGACAATCTGAGCCCCCAAGACGAACAGGACCTGGTCGACGCGGTCGACGACCTGGTGCAAGGCCTGGATCTGCCGGATCCGTCCTCCCAGATGTCCGATATGCTCCAAGAGCTCGCCGAGGCGATGTTGGAGCATGGACTCCAGGCGATGGCGGGGGCTGTCGGCCTGGCCTGTCCCGACCCGCTGATCGAGACCCTCATTCACCTGGCCAAGGCCCTGGTGCTCGAAGTTCAGCTCCTGGTCGACATCATCAATAGTGACAAGACCTGTCAGAACACCGAGCCGAACATCGTCCTCAACATCTTGCTCAAGATTATCTGCTTCGAGGAGGTGATGTTCTGGAGCCAGGGCTTCGAGGGCACGCGGATCGCCCTCGAGCAGCTGACCCTCATGGTGCCCCACTTCGTCGCCTTCATGGATGGGGTGCGGGCGGATGGCATCGGCGATGCCCTGATCGCGCAGCAGCAGAATAGCGCGCAGATCGCTCGCGAAGCGAAGCACGTCGCCCAGCACATCGCTGGCGTCACCCACGGCTTCGAGGAAGCTGCGCCGCCGATCGGTGCCATCATGATGCTGACGGAGCTGATCGATCGCGACGTGTACGACAAGGCCAAGAGTACCTACGAAGAGCTCGGGGCGGGCGCCGGTGCCTGGTACGTCGGGCGCAACTGTACCCGCCGGGTCATCTCTCCGCGTTTGCAAGCGAGCGTCGTGCGCAACCGGCTCTACGTCTACACCGAGAACGGGTTGGTGTCGGTGCCGGTGCAGGGCACAGAGACCTTGACCGCCCTGCCGCGGCACCTGGCGACGGGACAGGTGATCGAGATCGAGGCCGGTGCCCTCTTCGCCCAGAACCCCCAGCTGATCCCCGAGTTCGATGAGGCGAACCAGATGCAAACTCTCACCGTGCTGGCCTGCGAAGGCGTCGTGATCGGGGCTGATCCTGATCCACTGATTGCCTTGGGTTTTCCCGAGGAGCCCTGGCAGGTGGCGGGCACCGACTATTGGATCGGTGATTTGAGCACCGGCCCCGGCTGCGTCAGCAAGTGGTGGATGGGGATCACCCCCGGGCGGACCGAAATGGTCCGGCCGCTTGCGGCGCCGTCGCTCCACCGCGCCTGTGAGAGCATCGACTTCATCGACAACAACAATGATGGCGTGGCCGAAGGATCCGTTGGAGCCGAGTGCTTCCTGGTCGAACCCGATCCTGCCGGAGAAGTGGAAGAGGACATCGCCACCGTGCCGATCGATTCCGATATCCACGGCGCGACCGCCTGGTCCCAGATCAGCGGCGACATGCTGTGCAATGCCGGCACCTTGTCTTTGATCTCACCCGCTGGCCTGGAGCAGCGCGAGGTGCGGCAGGAGTTCGTCGTCAACACCGCCTCCTGCTGGACCCGCGAATCGGACGGCGCGCAGATCAGTGCCTACCATCCCCAGGACTCGACCCAGATCCGCTTCGTCCTGGTCGACAACGATTGGGGCGAGCCGCGGCCGCGCGGCTGCTACGATTTCGACGCGCCGACCGGCAAGTGGCAGTGCAACGGCAGCGCTGGTTGCGACTGTTCGGCCGGAGGGGGCGGCCCGGCGCCGCCGCCGATGCCGTAGGAGAAAAGCTCAGGGAGAAGGCTCTTCGAGAGCCTTCAATGCCGCTTCCAGACGCTCGGTTTCCTCGTGCAGAGTGTAGGGTTCGATGCAGACGGTCCCGTCGTCGATCTCCTCCAGCGAGGCGAGCGTCTCTATGTTGGCCTGCATCCTGGTTACCGAGGCGTCATCACCGATACTGCGGTAGACCGCCTGAGCCTCCTCGAAGCGACGCAGCTTCTCGAAGGCGAAGCCCAGGCTGCGGGCGACGGTGCGGTTTCGATTCGCCGCCGGCGCGAGCTCCATGGCTCGGATCAGGGGCGCGACGGCGGCCTCGTAGCCCTCGGTGGCCGAATGGGCCAAGCCCAGGTAATGCTGGGCCTGCCAGCTCTCGGGGCTCGAGATCACCCAGCCTCGTGCAGCATCGAGCGCCTCGGGGTAGCGATCGGCTCCGAGAAGAGCGACGGTCAGGAGCTCCGCGCTCTCCGGTCCCGGCTGCTGTGTCGCCAACCGTTCCGCTTGTGGAACGACCGATTCGTAGGCCGCTCGACGGACCTTGCGGTCGAGGTTGCGCCGGGCGGCACGGATGCTCGCTCGAACGTCGCCGACCAAGATCGGCGTGGTGTCGAGGAGCGCGTCGTGCGTTGCCACGACTGGATCGTCCGCCGGCAGGTCTTGCGCCAAGCCCGTTGGTGCCAAGCTCGAGACTGTGAGGAGGATGAGCCCGGAGATCAGCCGAGGGGTGTTGCGCTTGCGAGCCATCTTGGCATCGTATCAGGGCATCGAACTCAGTCGGAGCGGCGCTGCACCAACAGACTCTGGGCGCTTCGTCCGAAGACACCAGCCGAGTCACGCAGCCTCGCCTCGGACAGACCGTAGCCCGAATCACCGGCAAAGGAGCGAATGTCGAGCCCCACCCAGCCAGCCAGCGGGCGGCGGGCGAAGTAGACGGTCAGATCGGGGTTGACATAGGTCCATAGGAGCGGATCGACCGGTGGCCCCATGCCGCTCTCCGCGTCGGCCAGGATCAGCGCGTGGGCTTCGGGGGCTGTCTCGCGGCCGGCGATGAGCGGTACCCGCGCCCGCGCCCAGCAGCGCACGGGAGTCTGACCCCACGGTGGATCGAGCACCCGCACGTCCACCGCCGTTTGGTACCCCGTATCCCACGGGAAGAAAGGAAAGACGAACGGTGGGTGCTCTTCAGGAGCCGACCACGGATCGCCGAAGCGCTCGCCCTGTGAGGGCTGCTCGCGGATGAACAGCGCCACCGCTTCCATCACCTGGCGTTCGGCGAAGAGCTTCGCCCGGCGGCGGCGCACCGACCGCCCCTCGGTGACATCTTCGACCTCGATACGCAGCGGCGCGATCGGTACGGGTCGCAGGAACTCGAGCGTGATCCGGGCAAGCCCCATCGCTTCGACACCCTCGAGGAGGGCCGTCGCGAGCAACGCCGAGGGCGGCCCGCCATGCTGAAAGCGTCGGTCCCAGGGGCCGCGCGTGAGCACGGTCGAGGCAAAATGGTCGCCCTCGGGGAGGTAGAACGATGGCGGTTCGAGCGGGTCTATGCCGGGCTGAGACTGTCGTGGCATGCCGGGTCACTCCTTCGGCTGGGGAGCCTAGCACCGCCGGGTGGTGCGCTGGTGTCTTCCGCGCAAGGTGTAGTCTAGGGATGCAAGCTGGTGAGGGTTGGCCAAGGAGGTCTGAATCTCGATGCAACGACTGTTCGTCTACGGAACCCTGGCGCCGGGTCGATCCAATCACGGGGTCGTGAGCGATATCCCGGGGTCCTGGGAAGCGGCCACCTTGCAGGGCACGTTGTATGAGGAAGGCTGGGGTGCTGCGATGGGTTACCCCGGCATTGTGCCCCATGCCGACGGCGACGATGTGGAGGGTCTCGTCTTCTCGTCTGCAGATCTGGCGTTGCATTGGCCGCGGCTCGATGCGTTCGAAGGGGAAGGCTACGAGCGTGTGGCGGTCACGGTCAGAGTCAACGGCACCGAGGAGGTCGAGGCCTTTGTCTATGCTCTGAAGCGTGACCCCTGACAGGGCTCCGGAAGGATGGTACGGTTGAACCATGGGTGACGAAACCGGAGCTTGGAGGGTGGTCTATAGCGACCACAGCGGCAACGCCTATCGTTTCTGGCAGGGCGATCGATCCGGGAGTGCGCAGTTCGAGTACGATCCGGTCACGCCCGAGCAGAGCTCAAGCGGTACCTACAGCGGTGGTGAGCCAGAGAAGGGAGCTTTGGATCCTGCCCAGGTCGAGGCGCTGTGGTCCTGGCTGCGCGACTTGGAGGGTGCCACCGCGAGCCACACTTCCAAGCGCCGGATGGGTACGGGCTCGTTCCGGATCCTGGAGTCAGGGAGTGCCGAGCGACGGTTCATTCTGCGCGATGGA
>JBCCGX010000990.1:0-4017 GCA_039029035.1 Acidobacteriota bacterium
GCTGGAATGGCCGCCCTTGCGGGTGGCGGAGAACATCGCGTCGACCTGCGGCAGGGAGAGACCCGACTTACCGACCGGGTTATCCTTGTGGACGTAGACCGCAACCATGTCGATGGAGGTCCTGACCGCGACCGGCTTGTAGCCGAACTTCTTCTCGAACTCGTCCGCCTCTTTGTCCTTCATCGGACGGCTCATCGGACCGAAGTTCGAAGCGCCGGCGATCAGGGCCGGCGGCGCGGTCGAAGAGCCCTTGCCCTCGATCTCGACCTGGACGCTGGGGTACTTCTCTTTGAACTTCTCGGCCCAGAGGGTCATGAGGTTGTTCAGCGTGTCGGAGCCGACGCTCTTGATCGTGCCGGAGACGCCGGACACCGTTTTGTAGTCCGGCAGGCGTTCATCGACCTTCACCTGGGCGAGCGCCGGCCCGGCGAGCAAGGCGGCGCAGACGGCGAAGGCGAGAATGCAACGAAACTTGACCATGTCTTTCCTCCATTGTTTCCATGCGGTGCTTCACCCCTTCACGGCGAAGCTCATGCAACTGGCTCACGATGTTTCGGCGGTCTCGCCGAAGCTCGTGCGATCTCTTGTTGCCTGGAACCCCGGCAGGGGTTGGGAGGAAAGTAGCGGCGCTATGTGAGGGGTGTGTAAAACCCCAGCGCAAGGTTGATGAAGAAACGATGAAGGCGCCGCTCAGCCGGCGCCGCCACGGGGTCCGAAGAGGTCTTCGGCCAGCTGGCGGTTGACAGGTCGAGAGAACCTGGCAAAACGCTCGGCAAATCGATCGCGCTCGCGCTGCTGACCGGCCGCCAGGTGCTCGATCAGGCGGCCCATGGCCATCAGGGTCTCGGCGGGTGCCGCACCACGGCGCTGCATATCTTCGCCGAAGCCGGCGAGGCTCATCTGCTGCACCTCGTAATCGTTGAAATCGCCCAGGTTGTCCTGCAACTGCTTCAGGGCCTTGATCAACTTGCCGATCTTCGCCGGGTCGTAGAGGCCGCGGAAGAACTCCATCAGGTAGCGCAGTTTCTTGCAGCGAATGCGCAGATCGTGCAGCGCCTCGGCCGGGGTGGTCTGGTCGATCGCCAGACCCTCCTTGATCACCCGGCGGTAGACCTTCCAGATCCGCTCACTGGCCACTTCGGCGATCGGACGGCCGGCGTTCGGCGCCCCGTCGAGCTCGTCCGGCTGCTGTAGAAAGGCCTCCCAGTCGGCGAGCAGACTTTGACAACGGGAGGAATCCAGCTGACGGACCATGCGTCGTTGCGCCCGGCGCTGCTCGGCGACCAGGTACTTCTGCAACGGCTCGATATCCTGCCGCACCGCCTCGGCGAGCTCCGCCTTGTAGCCGTCCATCTTGAGCAGGTAGACGTCGAGATCCCGGGTCGGTCCGGTCACCCCGCCGAGCCAGCGGAGCTCGCCCTTGAAGCGCTCGACATCCGCCGCTGGAAAGACGCCGCGCAGCTGGCTCAGGGCCGAGCGCGTGCGGCGGATGGCAACGCGGAAGTCGTGCAGGAACTCCGAATCGAGATCGCGGCGCGTGCCGGCCTCGTTGCGCCGCAGAGTGGCGAGCAGGGTCCGATGGATCAACTTTGCCGCCTCACCGGCGGGCATCGCCGGATCGAGCTCGATCTTGGCTTTGGAGGTGTAGTCGCCGGCTTGCCGCCCGATGGCGTGCAGCGCCCGTTCATACTCCGACCCGGCCACCGGCTCGAGACCCAGATCGCGCTCGAGGTAACGGACGACCTTCTGACGCGCTCTGTCGTAGCCTCGGATCGGCTGCACCCGGAGGACCGGCGGCAGCTCGACGGGCTCTCCCTGACTTTCCGGCGCAGCGGCACGCCCCTCTTCGTAGTGCAGACGCACCACGGTCTTTTCTCGCCGATCGAGCACGTTCACCGTGCAGCCCGAGAGTCGCAAGTCGACCACCACGAGCAGCCGCCGCATG
This sequence comes from Acidobacteriota bacterium, assembly GCA_039029035.1. Classification (GTDB taxonomy): domain Bacteria; phylum Acidobacteriota; class Thermoanaerobaculia; order Multivoradales; family J023; genus JAAELT01. The sequence goes on from JBCCGX010000990.1 coordinate 1,946, forward strand.
GCGATCACGGGCTCGATCGCGCGCCGCAAGGCGCCGGGCGGGAAATCCCCGGCGAACGGCGGTGCGGTCTTGGCCGGCATCCGGTGGCGCACCGTGCCGTCCTCCGCCAGCCAGCTCAAGGTCGGGCCGCTGCGCTCCGGTGCCAGACGCAGACAACCGCCAGCGCGGTGCAAGCGCCAATCGAAGGTATCGAGGTAGGTGATGGGGCGCGCGGCATGATCCACGATCTCGCAGCGAAAGCTGGAGCGCAGAGCTTCCAGGAGGCTTTCGAGGGCCGGTGCAGGGTAGGTGTTGCTGCTCATTCGGGAGATTTTCGTTGGGTTGTTTGGCGGACGCAAAGTTTAGCGATGTTTCGGCTCAGACGGCGAAACCCCGTCGGCGACTCGCCGCATCGGCCCAACCTGGCGAGCCCGAATCCGCGGTGGCTGACCCAAGCGATGCTACACTCACGCCATCCGAGGCAGAGGATGCAGACGGAATCCCCCATGCAGGCCATCGCCGAGCTACCGCGGCGACGACCGACGATTCTCGCGGCGGTCGATCTCGGCTCGAACAGTTTCCGCATGGTGATCGCGCGGCTGGTCAAGGACGAGCTGCGGCCCCTGGATCGCCTGCGCGAGGGGGTTCGTCTGGCGGAATGTCTCGATCATCGCCAACGGTTGACCGCCGAGGGCAAGAACCGCGCCCTCTCCTGCCTGTTGAAGTTCGGCCAGCGGCTGCGCGACTTTCCCGACGGCAATGTCCGGGCGGTGGGCACCAACACCCTGCGCAAAGCGCGCAACACGGCGGAGTTCCTAGATCAGGCCGAGACCGCTCTGGGGCACCCGATCGAAGTCGTCTCGGGGCAAGAGGAGGCGCGACTGATCTTCCTCGGTGCCTCGCACAGCCTCGCCGGCAACAACCCGACCCGGCGATTGGTGGTGGATATCGGTGGCGGCTCGACCGAGTGCATCGTCGGCGAAGCGTTCGAGCCGATCCGCGCCGAGAGCCTGTACATGGGCTGCGTCGGCTACACCCTGGCCCATTTCCCCGGTGGCAAGATCACCCGCAAACGCATGCGGCGCGCGGTGACCGCGGCGCCGCTCGAGCTGCGACCGGGCGCGTCGGATTTTCGCTACGTCGGCTGGGACCAATGCGCCGGCGCCTCGGGCACGATCCATGCGGTGGCGGAGATCCTGCGCCAGAACGGCTGGAGCGACCGCGACATCACCCGCGACGGGCTGGAGACCCTGCGCCAGACCATCCTGGCCACCGATCATGTCGACAACCTGGTGCTCAAGGGGTTGAAGACCGATCGGGCCAAAGTGCTACCGGGCGGTGTGGCGATCCTCTCCGCCATCTTCGAGAGCCTGGAGATCGACCGCATGACGGTCGCCTCAGGCGCGATGCGCGAAGGCGTGCTCTACGATCTGCTCGGCCGGATCCGGCACGAAGACGCCCGCGATCGCACCATCCAACGCTTCATCAAGCAGTACGATGTCGACGTACCGCAGACACGACGCGTGCAGGCCACCGCCCTGCGCTGCCTCGATCAAGTCGCTGGAGCCTGGGATCTCGATCGCGAAAGCTCGCAGGCCTTTCTCTCCTGGAGCGCCAGCCTGCACGAGATCGGCCTCGGCATTGCCCACGGCGGCTTCCACAAGCACAGCGCCTACTTGGTCGACAACTCCGACATGCCGGGCTTCTCGGTCCAAGACCAGAAGATCCTCTCCTTGCTCGTACGCGGCGTACGGCGCAAATTCCCCAAGGCCCTCTTCGCCGAGCTGCCCGCCGGGGCCGCACAGACCGCACTCCGCCTCTGCCTCCTGCTGCGACTCGCCTGTCTGCTCAACCGCAGCCGCAGCCAGCGGACCCTGCCCGAGCTGACTCTCGCGGTCAGCAAGCGCAAGCTGATCCTGACCTTTCCGGACGGCTGGCTCGCACGCCATCCCCTGACCGAGGCGGATCTCGAGCAGGAGAAGATCTACCTGAAGACCGCCGGGATCAAACTCCGACTCGACGAGAGCTAAGCCTGGGCAAGGCTCCCCGTCAGCCAGCCGTCGAGCCTCGAAACGTCGGCGAAGCGCAACTGA
>JBCCGX010000991.1:0-4008 GCA_039029035.1 Acidobacteriota bacterium
CTCATGCATCTCGAAACGGCGAGGTATGAGTTGTATGCAGTGACGCGGAACTTCCTCGCAGCGAGCGCCGAAGCAGACCCTCGGTGCACGGCCGGATCGAGGCCGACGACCGAGACGGGTTCGTAATCCGGTCGAGGGTCGGTGCCTGCCAGGCCTGCCATGTCGCCCAAGTACCCCCGAGTTGACGCTCCTCTTTTCGGAGTGCTAGGGTGCATAGAGACTCAAACATCAACTGTCGCCAAAGATTCGGCTCATCGCCGTCGGCCTCGTTGCCGCCTTCAGCCTCGCACCTGCCGCTTGGGGCGGTGCCTTCATCAACTCCCTGGGCGGCGCTTCGAGCTTGAACAACCAGGATTTCATTCTGCACCCGACGGGCTACACCGGAGCCGGTGCCGCGCTTACGGTGAACCTTTGTATCGTCCCGGGCTCGCCCAACGCGGCCGCCATGGTGACGCCGGTGGCTAACATCGCCGCCACGATAACCGCCCTGGCTGGGCAGACGGGCAATCTCTCGACCACCGCCGGCGGTGACACGGTGCCGTTCACCAGCTGGGACTTCGAGTCCGTCGCTCTCCACGAAGTGGGCCACTGCCTCGGCCTGGCGCATACCAACGCCGCGACCGAGTCCGGTCTCGGTGGTGCCTCGCAGGATTACACCAAAGCTGCGGTAGGCGGCAATGGAGTTCTCAATGTCGCCCCCGGCGTCGATACGATCATCGGTTCGAGCGACGACGTCCGAACGGACGACGTCAGCGTTCATTGGTTCCGTACCGGTACTGCCGATCCCTGTGCTGACCCGGGCACCACGACCTTCGACTCGACCACCTACACCGTCACCGGTGCTCTGCCGGGCGGCCAGCTCTTTCCGGCCAACGCCGACCAGTCGGTTTGTGCCGCCCTCGGTTCGGCCAACACCGAAGCGGTCATGCAGCAAGGATCACCCAACGGGCAGGGGCAGCGCCGGCTGGGCCATGATGACGAGGCCATGCTGCGGCTGGGTATGTCGGGCCTGGACGAGACCCAGGGCACGGCGGATGATTACACCCTGACCGTGGTGTCGCTGGGCGTCTCGAGCTCGGCTTCGTGCGACGTCAACATCTCGTTCAACAATGCCATGACCGGATTCGCCGTCTGCCAGGTCGGTTTCTCAACCAGCCTCCTGGGCAACGCCGACCACGGTGCGATCACCAGCGCCAATTCGTTTTTCAACACGACGGCCGTGACCTGGTTCTTCAATACGACGCCGGTCCAGTTACAGTCGTTTTCGGTCGATTAGCCCGATCCGACGGTTCGATCTCCAAGCGACCGAGGCCATCGAGCCGGGTGACCGGGTCCCAGACATAGACACGTACCGCACGCACTTCGTCGAGCGCCTCCGGGCGGCCGGCGAAGCGCATCGTGAAGCGTGGTTGGTGCACCGGCGTTGCCTGACTGTCGAGGGTATCGCCGGTGGCGCTCAGCCAATCGATCTGCGCTTGGCCCCGGAAGTCAGGCGCACCGACTTCGATCTCGACCTCGAAGCCACTCCGTTGCTTGCTGTTTGGCGTCAGCTTCAGCTGTAGCCGGGGCACAGCGAGAGGCAGAGCCGGATCGCCCAGGAGGTTGTAGGGCTCCACCTGGCTCGGATCACGGATGCGCTGTTTGGCTCGCAGCACCGCTTCGCCGAGGGTGCCCGGCTGGGTCAGCTCGTCCACCAGAACGCGACTGAACTCGTCGGACGGCTTGGTGCGCCAGGAGGCGCCGAGGACGCCCACCGCGCCACGACCGGGCAGGCGGAGAAACTTCTCGCCGATCGAGTCGGCGTTGGGATGATCGAAAGGGGCGGAAAAACACGTCATGCTGAGCACGATCGCCAGGCGGTCGTTGGGTGCGAGCTGCTCCAGGTCGTCGAGGGTGAAGAGGTCGTGGTTCTGCTCCAGGTCCGGCGGCCCGGTGCGCCAGATGAACCGCCCGCCATGGCCGAAGAAATGAACGAGATACTGGCCGTCGTCGAAGGCTTGGCGCAAGCGCGCCTGGTGCGCCGCATTGCTCGCTTCGTCCGCCAGCGGGTACACCTTGAGCAGGCCCAGCCCGCGCTCGGCGGCGCGAACGGCGAGCTGATCCGAGATTTGTTGAAAGCCACGGGTCTCGTTGGTGATCCACAACGAGCTCCGACGCCAGGGACCGACCTGGGGCTGCTCGACATAGCGGAGCGTCTTGTCGACGATCGCTCGCACCTCCTCGGGCTCGGTGACCGGCAGGCGCCCGATGGCCATCACCGGCCAGGGATCGTCTTCGTTCAAGGCGACGAACCAATTGTCGCTCGCCGAGTGGCCTTGCAGCGCCGGGAAGCTCCAGGTCGGGATCAGATTGCGCCGATTGCTAGCCGCATCGTCGGTGTAGGCTTCGCTGTCCTTGACCCCGAAGCGATCGCCCCCTTGGAGCAGCTGGAAAGTCGTCCAGTTGGCATAGTTGGCGTCGTCCACGGTGGCGTTCTTGGTGTCCCAACTGGCATCGCCGACCAACAGCACGAAGCGCGGCGCCGGCTTGAGCCACCGTCGGTAGGCGTGACGCAGGAAATCGCGAATCGCCCGCGGGTGGACGATGCCGTGGTTGAACTCGTCATAGATGTCCTGGACATCGATCAGCGCGACGCGCAGACCACGGCGGCGATGCAGCTCGGCCAGAGGCGCCACCGCGTGGAGCAGGCTGCGGTGGGCGATCATCAGGTAGTCCGCGAACTGCCCCTGGGCGGCGAGCTGGGACGGCTGATCACGCTCGATCCCTGCCGGCGATCGGAAGCTTCCGTCGACCACGACGTGGTAGGCCGTCTCACCTTCGATCGCCTCGAACTGCAGCTCTCCGGCCGCAGCCTCGCCACCGGTCCCCGGCGTAGCGAACCGACTGCCACGGTCGCCGTAGGCCACCAGGCGGCGAGCGTGGGGGGCGCGCAAGCGGACCCGATCGCCGGGCGCCGCGTCGGCCAACCGCAGCCGGGCTTGCGGCTTCTCCACTAACTCGGTGCGCGGGTAGTCGATCTCGATCCAATCGAGCATGACGACGTCGACGATCGTGCCGGAGCGCCCGCCCTGGCGCCGAGGCACTCGCACGGAGAGCTCGTTGCGACCGGCCACCCACGCCGATGCCTCGATCGCTGGAAGAGTCAATAGGTGCCCCTTGCGGCCACTCCACTCGGCGCTAGCCAGAGGCTTGCCGTCGAGCGCTACGTCGACGCGATGGTCGGGGTTTTCGGCAGGGTTGACTTGATCGCTGTGGGACAGACCAAAGAAGCGCAGCCGCAGATTGACGTGGGTGGATGCCGCCGGGTCGAGGTCGCTGAGATCGAGGGTGATCTTGGAGGCCTCGGAGTCGATGTGGCTGAGCTTGGCCCAGTACCAGAGCTCAGGCGGCGAGGCCGGATCGAACTCGAAGCCACCGATGCGCACCAAGAGGCGATCGATCTCCAGGTGCTGCTTGGCACGCAGAGACACGCTCTCCCCGCCTGCCGAGCTCACTTCCTGGGGATTCAGCGGCGCTCGCGGGTTAATGCGATGGCTGAAGCTACGGTCCAGCTTGAGCTGGTAAACGTTCCAGCGCGAGTACTCGTGGTAGTGACGTTGCTCGCCCGCCAACTGCTCACCGACGAACTCGAACCAATCCCCGGGACCGAAGATTCCGTCGCCTCCGTCCACAACCCAGATCGGGACGGACTCTCCGCGCTGGAACAGACAGAGACCATCGCTCGCCACCGGCTCCGCCAGCTGCCCCGTTGGGTCCAGTTCGTCGAAGGTGACTCGGTACACGCCGGGCTCCCCCGTCAAGAGACGAAAAGCCGGCGACTCTGCGGCGGATTCTTGCGCTGAGGCGCCAGTCGCCAGCACGACGAGGCAGAGACAGATCCACCGACTTCGGACGAGGGCGAAACCGTGTTGGCATCGGATCATGGTACGTCTTGGGAGAGTCGACGAGAGGCGCGACGATCGGGGATAGCCCTAGTTGCCAGGCATGGCGACCTTGTTGTGCTGTAGC
>JBCCGX010000992.1:0-4008 GCA_039029035.1 Acidobacteriota bacterium
CGGGAAGCGCTGCTCGTCGCCGAGGCCCGGCGACGCGGCCTGCCCAAACACGACTTGGTGGTGCGCCGCCGCCTGCTGGAGAAGATGGCGCTGCTCGCCCCCGATGCGCTGCTCGCGCCGGACGCCCGCTTGGTCGAGGGGCTGCAGCTTGGTCTGGACCGTGATGACGTCATCGTCCGTCGGCGGTTGGTGCGGCAGATGGAGCGCCTCGCCGTCGTCGAAGGGGGACCGGTACGCTTCCAGCCGGCCCAGGAGTGGGCCGAATACGAACGGCGCCGGCAGCGCTTCGTCCAGGCGCCACGCTACACCCTGCGCCAGATCTTCCTGCGGCGTGGGAATGGCGTGGCACGGCGAGGCACACGGTTGCTTGCCGACCTGCGCGCCGGCAAGCCGAGCGACACCGGAGCCGGGAGCCTGGGTGACGCCTTTCCCTTGGGCGGCTCGTTCGAGCTTGCGACCGAAACTCGCATCGCTAGCGACTTCGGCGCCGGCTTCGCTGCTGCCGTCGCTGCGGCGCCGGTCGGCCGCTGGCAGGGTCCGGTCGAGTCGTCCTTCGGCTGGCACCTCGTACGGGTCGAGACGGTCGAGCCCGCCGACCTGCGCCCCTTCGAAGAGGTCCGGGCGGAGATCCGCCACGCCCTGCGCGCCGCCGCCGAGGCGCGGCGGATCGAGCACTGCCTCAGCCAGCTGCGCAAGGCCTACGATGTGGAGGTTCAGTGGCCGGCCAAGGGAGCGGCGACATGAAGGTCGGGCTCCGGCCGCGCCTCGGCGGCGCCGCCCTCGGTCTGCTGGCGGCGGCGGTGGCGCCCCTCGCCGCCCATCCCCTCGCTTCCGGTCTCCTGGCGGTCGAGATCGAAGCGGATGGTCGGGCGACAGTCGAATGGCGTCTGCCGGTCGCTGTCGCGGCGCGTTCGCGTCTCGAGCCCGTGCTGCCCGTCTCGTGTGCCGTCGCTGGCGAGGTCACCGTCGACATCGACGATGGATTCACCACAACTCGCTGGCAGACCCATTGCGGTCCGTTCACCGCCACGGATCGCCTCTCGGTGCGTGGCCTCGAGCGGGTGGAGACCGACATCCTGGTGCGCGTGCGCTTCGCCGATAGCCCGACGATCCGCGCCGTTCTCAGTGCCCGTCAGGCGGAGATCAGCCTGCCGGCAGAACAGACTTGGATCGCGGTGCTGCGCGACTACGTCACCCTCGGGCTCGGCCATCTGCTCACCGGCTATGACCATCTCCTCTTTCTCGTCGGGTTGCTGCTGCTCGTCTTGCAGGCGGGTCGCGCCGGTGCGGCCCGCCGCCTGCTCGGCACCGTCTCCGCCTTCACTCTCGGCCACAGCGCCTCCCTGGCCCTCGTCACCCTGGGCCATCTACGCCTCGCTTCCGGTCCGGTGGAAGTCGCCATCGCCCTCAGCCTCGTTTGGCTGGCCAACGATCTTGCCGACGTCAAAGAGCGCGCCTCGCCCCGCATCCTGCGTCGCCCCTTGCAGACCGCCGGGGCCTTCGGCCTCCTGCACGGCTGCGGATTCGCCGGCGCCCTGGCGGAGATCGGCCTGCCGGTGAACGAGATTGGGCTCGCTCTGCTGGCCTTCAATCTGGGCATCGAAATCGGCCAGCTAGCGCTCCTCGGCCTCGGCCTCCTGGCCCTGCGATCGCTCGGCGCAGCCGAGTGGCTCTCGAGGCCACAGGCGATGCGCGGCGCCGGGTATCTGATCGGCAGTCTCGCCACCTTCTGGGCCCTCGAGCGCGGCGCGGCGCTCGTCTGAGCCGGCCTCTGTGTGGATTTTCTTTGTAAGGTCTTCCGCCCCTTCGAGACTACCCCTTCCCAGACAAGGCCGACAACGGCCGACGAACGAACGAAGGAGAGGCTCGGAATGACCCAAAGATCGACGACCCAACCCCGCCACGGGCGCCAAGGGCAGGCCTTGCTCGCCAGCCTGGTGGCGGCGCTCATGGTTTTCATCGCTTTACCGCCGCCGCTGTCCAATGCAGCGGAGCTCGCCCTGACACCGTGCCGCATCGACGGCGTGCCGGAGGAGGTGCTCTGCGGCCGTCACGAGGTGTACGAGAACCGCCAGGCCGCTAGCGGACGCAAGATCTCGCTCAACATCGCAGTGCTGCCGGCCTTGAGCCAGCAGCCGGCGCCGGATCCCCTCTTCCTCCTCGCCGGAGGACCTGGCCAGGCGGCAACCGACCTCGGGGCGGTGGCGTTATCGAATTTCCGCAAGGTCCGGGCGCAGCGCGACATCGTGCTGGTCGACCTGCGCGGCACCGGCGATTCGAACGCCCTCGACTGCGAGTTCGACCCGGGTACCTTGGCGGGCGTGAGCGGTGAGCCGCTGGCGCCGGAAGACTTCACCGAGTGCCTCGACGGGCTCGACGCCGACGTGCGCTTCTACACCACCGACTTGGCGATCGACGACCTCGACGAGATCCGCGCCGGCCTGGGCTACGAGCAGGTCAATCTATGGGGCGGCTCCTACGGCACCCGGGCGGCGATGGTCTACCTGGAGCGCCATCCGCAGCGCGTCCGCTCGGCAGTTCTCGACGGTCTGGCGCCCTATGACATCAAGCTGCCGCTGTTCTACGCCCGCGACGGCCAGCGGGCCCTGGATCTGCTGCTCGAAGACTGCGCGTCGCAGGCCAGCTGCCGCGAGGCCTTCCCCACCCTCGGCGAAGATCTCGAACGCCTGCTGGCCGAGCTGGCCGGCGAGCCGGTGGAGGTCGCCGGCCGGCATCCGCGCACCGGCGAAGCGATGGCGATCACTGTCACAGCGGACGATTTCGCCAGCAACCTGCGCAACTTTCTCTACACCCCACGCCAGGCTAGCCTGGCGCCGTTTCTGATCGCTCGCGCCGCCGGCGGCGATTTCGCGCCCTATGTGGCGGCCAGCTTCGAGACCCAGCGCTGGTCCCTGGATAGCATGAGCCTCGGCCTGACCCTTTCGGTGCTGTGCTCCGAAGACCTGCCGCGGATCAGCGACGAGGACGTGCAGGTGGCGGTCGAGAATACATTTCTCGGCCGCCTGCCGGTCGACACCTGGCGGCAGATGTGCGAACCCTGGCCACGCGGCCAGGCGCCGACTCGGGCCGACGAAGCCTTGATCTTCGAAGCCCCGGCGCTGCTGCTCTCCGGTCATCTCGATCCGGTCACACCGCCGGCCTGGGGCGACACCGTGGCGCAACGCTTCCCCGACGGCCGACACGTCGTCGTCCCCGGCGCCGCTCACAACACTCTCGGCTCGCGCTGCGTGCAGCGTCTGATGGCCGACTTCATCGACGCCGGCTCGGCGGCGGATCTCGACACGAGCTGTGTCGAGACGGTGCGCCGCCCCCCCTTCGTGGTCGGGCTGGCGGGAGCCGTACCATGATCGAAACCCACCAGCTCCACAAACGCTTCGGCGACCAAGTCGCCGTCGAAGACGTCTCCTTTTCCGCTCCCGCCGGTCGGGTCACTGGGCTCCTCGGCCCCAACGGCGCCGGCAAGACGACCACCCTGCGCATGCTCTACGGCCTGGTGCGACCGGATGGGGGCCGCGCCGCCATCGACGGCCGCGACGTCGCCGAGGATCCGACGACCGCCCTCGCTGGCCTCGGCGTCCTACCCGATGCCCCAGGTCTCTACGGCCGGCTGACGGCCCGCGAGCACCTGCGCTACGCCGGCGACCTGCAGGGCATGGGCAAAACCGAGCTCGACGCCGCCGTCGAGTACCTGGTCGACCTGCTCGACATGGACGGCATCATCGACCGTCGCGCCCAGGGTTTCTCCCAGGGCGAACGGCGCAAGGTCGCCCTCGCCCGCGCTCTGATCCATGACCCGCCGAATGTGGTGCTCGACGAGCCGTCGGGTGGCCTCGACGTGATGAGCTCGCGCGCCCTGCGACGAGTCATTCGGGGCCTGGCCGAGGCCGGCAAATGCGTGCTCTTCTCGAGCCACATCATGCAGGAGGTCTCGGCTCTCTGCGACCGCGTCGTCGTCGTCGCCCGCGGCCGGGTGGTGGCCGAGGGCAC
>JBCCGX010000993.1:0-3998 GCA_039029035.1 Acidobacteriota bacterium
ACTAAACGACCTCGGCGATCAGGTTGTCGACGATGAAGTTCTTGCGTTGCGGGGTGTTCTTGCCCATGTAGAAACCGAGGGCCTTGGAGACCTCGCCCAGGGCGCGCATGCGGACCTGGACCAGGCGGATGTCGCCGGCCATGAACTGCTTGAGCTCGCGCGGCGAGATCTCGCCCAGGCCCTTGAATCGGGTGACCTCGGGTTTGCTGATCTCGGCCATGGCGCGCTCGCGCTCGTTCTCGGAGAAGCAGTAGCGGGTTTCTTTCTTGTTGCGCACCCGGAAGAGGGGCGTCTCGAAGATGTAGACATGACCGCGCACCACGAGCTCTTCGAAGTAGCGCAGGAAGTAGGTCAACAGCAGGTTGCGGATGTGCATGCCGTCGACGTCGGCGTCGGTGGCGATCACCACTTTGCCGTAGCGCAGGTCGTCGAGGGACTCCTCGATGCCCAAGGCGCGCATGATGTTGTAGAGCTCTTCGTTCTTGTAAATCGCGTCGCGCTTCAAGCCGTAACAATTGAGCGGCTTGCCCTTGAGCGAAAAGATCGCCTGGGTGTCGACGTCGCGCGCCTGCACCATGGAGCCGCCGGCCGAATCGCCCTCGGTCAAGAAGATGCTCGACTCCTCGGCGCGGTCTTTCTTGTCTCCTAGATGCAGCTTGCAGTCGATCAGCTTGGGGATGCGGATAGCGGTCTTCTTGGCCCGCTCCCGGGCCTGCTTCTTGACCGCCGAGAGCTCCTTGCGCAGGCGCTCGTTGGCCTCGATCTTCTTGATCAGCTCTTCGGCCACCTGCGTGTTCTTGTGCAGCCACACCGCCACCGCGTCTTTGACCGCTGGCACGATCCAGCTGCGCACATCGGTGGAGCCCAACTTGTTCTTGGTCTGGCTCTCGAACACCGGCTCCTGCACCTTCACTGCCACCGCGCCAATCAGGCCATCGCGCACATCGGGACCGGCAAAGGTCTTCTTGGCGAACTCGTTGATGCCTTTGAGCAGACCCTCGCGGAAGGCGCTCTGATGGGTGCCGCCATCGGAGGTGTGCTGGCCGTTGACGAAGCTGTAGTAGGTCTCGCCGTAGTTGTTGGTGTGGGTGAAGGCGATCTCGAGCTTGTCGGTGCGCAGGTGCATGATGCCGTAGAGCCCGGGCTCCTCGCCGAGCTCTTCGGTCAGCAGATCCTTCAAGCCCGCCTTGCTCTTGTACAAGCTGCCGTTGTACTTGATCGTCAGGCCGGTGTTGAGAAAGGCGTAGTAACGCAGCCGGTGGGCGATGTACTCCTCGCGCCACTGGTAGTCGCCGAAGATCTCGTGATCGGGGGTGAAGGCAACGTAGGTGCCGTTGGGGCTGGCAGGCTCGCTCAGGTCTTCCACCTGGCGCTTCTTGCCGCGGACAAAGGTCGCGCGTCTCGCCTTGCCGGAGCGCCAGGCCTTGACCTCGAACTGCTCCGATAGGGCGTTCACCGCCTTGGTGCCGACCCCGTTCAGGCCGACCGAGAACTGGAAGACGTCGTCGTTGTACTTGCCGCCGGTGTGCATCTTGGAGACGCAATCGACCACCTTGCCGAGCGGGATGCCGCGGCCGAAGTCACGCACCGTCACGGCTTTCTCGTCCCGCGTGATCTCGATCCGCTTGCCCTCGCCCATGATGAACTCGTCGATCGCGTTGTCCACCACTTCCTTGAGCAGGATGTAGATACCGTCGTTGGGGTTGTTGCCGTTACCCAGGCGGCCAATGTACATGCCGGTCCGTAGCCGGATATGGGCTAGCGGATCGAGGGTCTGGATCGCTTTTTCGTCGTATTTCACGGCCTTTTTGGCCATCTGATCTCCTCCAACTGTGCCGGCGCCGGCCACAACATGGTGTGCATCGGACGCGGCTTTGCGGCCCGGATTGTAGCAAGACGCGGTAGTGGGGCGTAAAGTCGCCGGCTCCTTTCCACCACAGACGCGGCAACTCTCTGAAGAAGAAGCCAAGTCTCGGCGACGGACGCGGCAACGTTCCTGCGATGCAACCAGGCTGCTGCGGGCGTCGCGGCAACTCGGCAAAGAAAAAACCAACCCCTCGCGGGACTCGCGGCGACTGTCTGAAGAAAAAACCAACCCCTCGCGGGACTCGCGGCGACTCAGCAATGGTTTCTCCCGCGGCACGCGACACTCGATCGGCGAACGGACTCGTTACCGAAAGGGCACGCGAGTCCCGAGACTGCTGGCCAACCGTTTCTCCAAGGGCAAACGAGTCCCGAGACTGCTCGCTAATGGTTTCTCCAAGGGCACGCGACACCCGCGAGCGCTCGCAACGCGTTACTCCATCGGCACGCGACACCCGCGACCCCTATTTTTCAGCCGGACAAGGTCAAAACGAGCAAGAAAAGCGATCGCCAGCTGACAGCTTGGGGGGTTCCAACGATTGACCGACCGGTCAGTCGGTCTTGACGAAACGAACCCCACGTGTTCGAAACTGCCGGTTTCCCTTTACCTTGTTGCTCAACGGAGGCGGCGATCCGATCGCGCCAACGGCTGGGCCCGGCCGGCGGCACTCTCCGGATCGAGCGCCCTCCGAATTCAACCCACCCGGGGGAAACCGGGAACGAAAGGAGCCATCCCATGGCAAAACTATCGACCGAAATCACCGGCAAGCTCAGGTCCGGCCTGTTCTTGCTCTCGGCCCTGTCGGAACAGGGTCCAGCGGTGGCCGAGCTCTTGCTGGCGAAAGCCCGCGAGAGCCGGCCGGAAGGTGAACCGCCTGCCGACTTCCTGTCCCAGATCGAAGGTCTGGGACACATCCTGGAGGCCGCTCTCGACCGCATGGTCGAGCACGACCGCCTGCTCTACCGTGAGAGTGAATCTCGCGCCGCGCTGCTCGAGGCCCGCGACGACCTCGTCGCCAGCCTCGGGCGTCGCATCACCGGCATCCGCCGGGTCGTCTCCGGTCACTACGTCGATCCCAAGCTGGCGCCGCTCGGCCTGGTGGGCGATACCGCCCGCGAGCCGATCGCCCTGCTGCGGCAGACGGAGCTGATCTGTGACGGTCTCAAGCGCGAGGATCTGAAGGAGCTCTTGGGGACTGCCTTGTTCGAGCCACCGCTCGACCTCGGTCCCTACGTGCCGCAGATCGAACCCGGCATCGAGACCTTGCGCCTCGCCTTCGAGGCGCATCAGGGCTCGCGCCGCCGGGTCGACGAGCTGCTGGCGAAGAAGAAGGAGTCGGTCGAGGACTACGAGACCGCCTTCCTCCGCGTCGCCAGGCAGTTCGAGGACCTCTGCCTCCTCGTCGGCCAGAAGGATCTGGCCGAGAAGGTGCGACCGTCGCTCACCCGCAGGGGTGAGACCCAGGTCGAGCCCGAGGCGAACGAGGCTGAGGCGTCGTCCGACGACACGACCGTCGCTGGCGACGGCGGCGGCGAACCGCTGCCTCCCACCACCGAGCCGGCCGCCGAGCCGGCCACGGAGGGTGAGAGCGACGCACCGTCGCCGTCGAGCTCTGACTCGCGGTAAGTCCCGCGCCGGCGGGGCGCTTCGGCGCCTCGCCGGCGCTCTTTCCAGGCCAGGCTTTCGCCCAGTTGCTTTCGAGCTTTCGCCGAAGCAACGTCTGGATCGATTGAATTAGACTCCGTAAAAAGAGATCATCACGGAAATCGGGCCATGCGCAAGACACCACACGACCTCCGATCGACCGCCGAAGCCGCCCTCGCGTTGCCGCTCAGGCTCGAGGCCTACGCCAAGGCGTCTCCCGCGGACAAGCCGTCGGTCGAGGCCGCCGACCCGGCTCGGCAACGCTGGTCCCGACTGCTGACCAACGCCGACAAGGACCCCGAATCGATCCTTAACGACCCGCGCAGCCTGAAGCCGCAGTTCCTCGCGCAATTCTTCGACCTGTGCGACGGCAAAGCCCTCGAAGCACCCTGGGCCGCGCCGGACTACGCCGCGGTGGCCCTACAGTTAGCCGAGAAGACCGGCGACATCCACCTGGTGAACCTGGCCAAAGGCGTCGCCGTGCACTCCG
>JBCCGX010000994.1:0-3997 GCA_039029035.1 Acidobacteriota bacterium
ACTGTTGAGGTTGCGCGCCAGGCTCGAGTGGCGCTCGCCGTAGAGCCTTCGGTTGATCGCGAGCGCACTGCGGCAGGTGGCCTCAGCCTCATCGAGATCGCCTTGGCGGCGCAGGACGACGGCCAGGTTGTGGAGGATCTCGGCTAGAACCGGATGGTCGCCGGCCTGGAGCTCGCGCTGCAAGTCGAGGGCCTGGCGATAGACCGCGGCGGACGACGCCAGGTCGCCGGCCGCGCGGTGCGCCGCGGCCAGGAAGCTGAGACCACGGATGTGCTCGCCATCGACGGCGGAGCCGGACTGCCGACGCAGCTCGAGGGCCTGGGTATGAAGGGCGATGGCCTCCTGACGGTCGCCGGCGACCCGCCGGATCCGGCCCAGCAAGTCGAGGCTGCGGGGGATTCCGCCGGACGCAGCAGCTTCCGCCGCCCCTTCGGGCTGCCGCTTGCGATGGATCTCGAGGGCTTCGGTCGCCACCGCCTCGGCAGCAGCCATGTTGCCTTGTTCGAGGAGGACTTCGCCTCGGGCGTGCAGGCTCTCGGCCACCGCGGGGTGGTCGCCGCCGAGCAGACGTCGGCGGTTCTCCGTCGCCTGATCGAGCAGCCGCCGTGCCGGCTCGTAAAGCCCCAAGCTGCCGTAGACGTCGCCCAGGGTGTGCATCAAGGTGGCCTGCAGCTCGGGCTCGCCGGCCAGCTGTTGCTCGACCCGGCGGGCACCGCGATCGAGCACCTCGCGGGCGGTGACCCGTTCGCCGCGCGAGCGGCTGGGATCGACCTCGCCGAACACGTCGAGGAGGAATGTCGTGACCTCCTCGGCTCGCAGCTGCTGGCGACGCGCACCGTCGCGCTCGCGCTCGATCCGCCTCGCCTGGAGGACGGTCACGGTGGCGAAGACGAGTAGCACAACCGCCACCACCCCCGCCGTGGCGACGCTTACCAGGTGTCGACGGACGAACTTCCGCAGCCGGTAGAACCGGCTGTCGGGCCGCGCCCGGATCGGCCGCCCGGCGATGTAGCGTCCCAGATCATCGGAAAAGCGTTCGACCGAGCCATAGCGCTCCTCGGCCTCTTTGTGCAGAGCGCACAGCACGACACGATCGAGATCGCCGGCCAGGGCACGCCGGAGAGCCTCGGGACGGGCGCCACGCACAGCGGCTGCGGCCGCACCACCCTCGTCGGCAGAGGCCAGGGCCTCACTCGGTGGCGGTGGCACCTCGTGCTGCAAAATCGCCTCGATCTCCGACGCCGTCCTCCCTTGTAGGGTGTACGGGGACCTTCCGGTCAATAGCTCATAGAGCAGGACCGCCAGGGAGTAGACGTCGCTGGCGGTATTGATCGGCTCGCCTGCCGCCTGCTCGGGACTGGCGTAGCGCGGCGTCATGGGCCGTAAACGGGTCGATGTTTCCTCGACCCGTTGGGGAAAGTTCTCCGGCGCCAGCAGCTTGGCGATGCCAAAATCGAGCAGTTTTGGCTCACCTGCGGCCGTCACCAGGATGTTCTTCGGTTTCAAATCGCGGTGCACCACCAGGTTGCGGTGGGCGTAGGCGACCGCGACGCAGACGCGGCGAAAGAGTTCGAGACGCTTGCTCAGGCCAAGGCGACGACGATCACAGTAGATGTCGATCGGCTCACCCTCGATGCGCTCCATGACGAAGTAAGGTGTGCCCTCCTCGGTGGTGCCGGCATCAAGGATCCGGGCGATGCCGGGGTGATCTAGCCGCGCCAGGATCTGGCGCTCGACCCGGAAGCGCCGCGCCAGAGAAACGGTCGCCTGGGGCGGTGCCAGGCGCTTGATAGCGACCTGGCTTTCGAGCTCGTGATCGACCCGTTGTGCCAGGTAGACGATGCTCATGCCACCGCGGCCGAGCTCGCTGAGGATCTCGTAGGGCCCCAACCGACGACCGACCCAGCAAACCTCAGCGTCCGACCCGCCCGCGTGCGATCCGCCCACGTCCGACCCACCTACGTCTGACTCACCTACAGTCAAGCCTGCGCCGGCTGGCCTCTCGAGGAAGGTCGCCGCCCGATCGTGCGCCGCCAGTAACTCCTCGACCTGCTGCCGCAGCTCGGCATCATCGCTGCACTCGTGATCGAGCAGCCTGTCTCGCGCTTCGCCGGCGAGGGTCACCGCGGCCTGGAAGAGGTCATCGATCTGTCGCCAACGCGGTGACGGCACCCGGAAAATCCTCCTGCAGCTCGCGGAAGAGCCAGGCCTTGGCCATGCGCCAATGCCGCGCCACAGTGGCGGTGGAGCACTGCATCGCCGCGGCGGCTTCGTCGATCGACAAGCCACCGAAATAGCGCAGCTCGACGATCATCGCCTTGGCCGCATCTTCCGCTTTCAGTCGGGTCAGAGCCTCGTCGACGCGCAGCACGTCGACATCCGGCCCCGAGACCCCCACGTCCACAGCCTCCAGCGTCATCCGAGTCCAGCCGCCGCCACGCTTGTCGCGCTGCCGGTACACCGCGTGGTTGACCAGAATCCGCCGCATCATCCGTGCCGCGATGGCGTAGAAGTGGATCCGGCTCTGCCAGCGAACTCGACGCTGATCGAGCATTCGCAAGTAGGCCTCGTGCACCAAGGCAGTAGGCTGCAGAGTGTGGTCGCCGCGCTCGCTCTTCATCAGGCTGCCGGCCACTTTCTTGAGCTCGTGATAGACCGCGCTCAGTAGCTTGTCGTTAGCCGCTTCGTCGTCCGAGCCCCACGAACGCAGTAGATCGGTGACGTCGGTCAGGTCCTCCTCGGGCCTACTGGCCGGAGAGTGCTGTGGGTCGAGGGGTCGAGAAGTCATCGGCAGAAGATCACAGATTCGAGGTCACGCGTCGGAGCTTCGAATCGCGAAGCTCTGCCTGTCGTACGTTGGGCGCCGACAAACGTTCGCCGGAATTGTGAAGAAACGATTAACCCGCCTCGAGAACGCCCAGAAAAACCATCATAAGTCAGCTCGAATTAGCGGCTTCCCCTTCGTTACCCGGCAGAAGAGTGAGCTGTTTTCTGCGGCAACGGAGCTAAAATTCGTCTTTCGAAACGAACGAATCTATAATGTAGAAACGATCAACAGCGTCTCTGGCCAACGTAACCGGCCAGCGTCTCGAAAAACATCACGAATTGACAACCGGTGGAGGCGAGTATGGGGGAAGGAATAGCTTGACGCGACATGACGTCGAGGCGATCTATCCTCTGGCAGCAGCACAGGAAGGGATCCTCTTCGACTGCCTCGTGGCGCGCGATTCGGGCGTCTACGTGGCGCACCTGAGCTGTCTTTTCGAAGGCCAGCTCGATATCGAAGCCTTCCGGCAGGCTTGGCAGGTGCTCACCGCCCGCCACGCCGCGCTGCGCACGGTTTTCCTGTGGCAAGACCTGGAGCGTCCGCTACAGGTGGTGCGCCAGAACGCCGAGGTGCCGCTAACGGTCGACGATTGGCGTCCACTGAGTCCGCTCGAGCAGGCAGCCCGACTGGCCGACTGGCTGCGCCGCGACCGCGCGACGCCCTACGACTTGGGCCGCGGTCCCTTGCACCGCCTGGCACTCCTGCGCTGCACGGACGAGGCCTATCGCTTCGTCTGGAGCCGCCACCACTTGATTCTCGATGGCTGGTCGCTGGGTCGCCTGCTGGGGGAGTTGTTTGAGGTCTACGAAGCGGCCCGCGCCGGCCGCCAGGCTACGCTGCCGAAAGCGATGTCTCATCGCGCCTATCTGCGTTGGCTCGAGCGCCAGGATCTCGCTGCGTCGGAGAGCTACTGGCGGCGTGCTCTGGCGGGCTTCAGCCATCCCACGTCCTGGGGGGCCTCCGGCCCGACAACCCACGGCGCCAACGGCTCGCCTTCTCGACATCGGTCGCTCCGCGACACGGCCCACCCTGCCGGCCGGGGCGAGAAGACGCTTCGTCTGAGCGCCGCGGACAGTCGCCGGTTGGAGGACACGGCGCGACGCCTCCGCGTTACCCCCAACACCCTGGTGCAGGGCGCTTGGGCGATCTGCGCCAGCCGGTTCTCCGGCG
>JBCCGX010000995.1:0-3996 GCA_039029035.1 Acidobacteriota bacterium
CCACACCTGCGGCGGCGCGTTGCCGGCGAAGAGGGTGATCTGGTCCTCGTTCGTGTTGTTGCTCGAATCGTGGGCGGTGGCAGTGATCACACGGTTGCCCGGCCCCAAGACGGTGACTTGCAGGGTGGCCTTGCCATTCACAACTTGGCTGACGCCGAGGCTGCCGTCGACATCGGACTTCCAGTAGACCTCGCATTGCGGGCACCCGTTGCCGTTCTCGTCGTCCCAGAAATCAGCTTCCAGGTTCAGGGTAAAGACGTTGCCGTCGCCCATGCTGGAGCCGTCCATCGGGCTGGTGATCAGAACATCCGGCGGATCATTGCCCTCTATGGCATCGATCGGCCCGAGGTCTTTGATCAATCCCGAGACCGGCGAGAACAGGCCACCGAGGAACGTCCCACCCCAGTGCAAGCCGAACCACGTGGCGGCCGTGGTGCCCTGGCCTTTGAAGACCGGGCTGCCGCTAT
This sequence comes from Acidobacteriota bacterium, assembly GCA_039029035.1. GTDB lineage: Bacteria > Acidobacteriota > Thermoanaerobaculia > Multivoradales > J023 > JAAELT01. The sequence continues at coordinate 468 of JBCCGX010000995.1, forward strand.
CGCCGCCCTCGGAGTCGTAGGTGGCGTGGGTCTGGCATTGCAGGTAGTAGTCCAGGCCTTTGGCGGGCTCGTCCACGTGAATATCGAGGCAGGTCAGGGTGACGTCGCCGCAGGTGAAACCGGTCGAGCGGCCGGACTTGCACACATCGTCGCCAAAGAACGGATGGTTGACCACCGAATTGATGAAGCGATGGCCGAGGGGCGTTCCCTGGCCGAACATCTCCTCGACCTTCCCCCTCGACGAGGTGGCCTGCCGGGCGACATCGACGAAGGCGCTGTCGCTCCAGCGGCAAGGCTTGCCGTCGCAATCCCCGACATCGACCCCGGAGCCGTTGAACGGCTCCCACTGCTCGATGCCGGCGATGTTGTTGAGGTCATCATCGACATGCTGGAACATCTGGTCCATCTCGACGATGCCGACGTTCTCGGTGCAATGGGCGTTGGTCAGCCAGCCGCGCGTACCCAGGATCTCGATCACCGGTCCCATGGTGCAGAAACCGCCGGAGATGCGATCGGTCTGGCGGCCGCCGCGCAAAGGGCGTGCTCTCTCCTTGAACTTGTCGTGGGTCTCGACCTGCATCGGCTGCAGCGCGAAGGCTTCCTCCGGGACCCCATAGGAGGTCAACAGGTTCTCGACCACCGGCCGATCGGCCTCGTCGCGGATAGCGAGCCATAGGCGGTTGTGTCTCTCGTCGGTGTCGATGGCGACTATCTCGGGCTCCCGCAGCAGCTCGCGGATCGATTTGCGGTACTCGTGCAGCTCGGCAAAGCTGCGCTCGACCGTCACTGCTCGGTACTCCTCTTCGAAAGCCATGCGCTCTGCACCGAAGACTTCGGCCAGCGCCTCCTTAGCGGCTTCCAGGAGGTCTTCGTCCTCCTGCGTGAAAGCCACCGTGGGCACGCCACGGTCGATGTAGAAACCGGCGAACTCCGGCACCACATCGGCGATCACGGCGAAGGACTCGTCGAGGGTCAGGATGTCTTCCACGCCGGCATAGCGGTCCGGCGGGGCCTGGCCTATCAACGCCCCGTGGCAGGCCGAGCTGACCGGCTTCGAGCGGCTGGCGCCCAGGCTGAAGAAGCGCCCGGCGCGCTCGAGGCGAAACAGGTCGTCTTCGTCGAGGCGTCCGTCGCAGGGCTGCGCGACGTCGGACAATCGTCCCACTTGGGGCTCGAAGGGCATGCCCAGCTCCAAGACGGTTTCGAGGTAGCGGGCGTCGTCGAGATCGAAGACGCCGTTGCCGTCGGCGTCGCCGATCAGCTCTCGGCCCTGGGCCGCTACGGGGTGACAGACAAGGATCGAGGCAGCAGCCACGAGGGCCGCCAGGAGGTGTGATGTTTTCATGAGGTACTCCCAGATGTAGCGTTATTCGAGGCTCGCTCAGCCCTCGTCGAAGGGGCTTTGGCGGCCGCGGTAAAACCCTACGGGGAGCAGCGTGGGGAGCGGCAGAGCATGATCATGCTGTTTTTCAGGTCGGCCAAACGCTTTGACTAGTGGCCCGTTTGATTAGAACCTTCAGGATATCTCCGAGGATTTCTCGTGTCTGACAAGGCTTGCCGACGCAGGAATAGCAGAGCTCTTTTGAGGAGGCGTAACGCCGTCAGGCGCGAGAAGGACCGGAGATAGCTGAAGGGAATAGTCAAACGGGACACTAGAGCGGGCTCGATAGCTCGAGACGGGTGCCTTGTCCCGGCGCCGATATGAAGTCGAGGCTGCCGCCGAGCTCGGCGGCTCGGCTGCGCATGCTGAGCAGGCCGTGGCCCTCGTCCGCCGCCGCGGGATCGAAGCCGACGCCATCATCGGCGACCTCAACCTCGAGCCGGCCGGCACGGACGTCGATCTCGATGGCGATGGCCGACGCTGAGGCATGGCGGACGGCGTTGTGCAGCGCTTCCTTGAGGATCAACCAGAGGTGGCGACGGCGCTCGGTGGAGAGCTCGACCGAGTCCAAGTCGCCCCGGGTCTCCAGGGAGAAGCGCAGCTGGCGGCCTTCGACCAGGTCGGAGGCGAAGCGGTGCAGCCGGCTGATGAGGCTGGGCAGATCATCGAACCGCGGATCGACCGCCCAGACGATATCGCCTGTGGCTGTGATCAGCTCGCGCGCTGAATCGCCGACCTTGTCCAGGATCTCGCCGAGCCCCTGGCTTTCACTCTGCCGTTTCGCCACCTCTGACAGCACCGATATGCGTGCCAGGCCTGAGCCCAGGTCGTCGTGCAGATCGGTTGCGATGCGCGTTCGCATCCGCTCCACCTGCAGGGCCTGGCGTAAGCGGAGCCGATGGCCGAGGACGGCCAAGCCAGCGGCAAGGAGTGTCATCGCGGCAAGGAACCACCGCCGGCGCCAGAACGGAGCCAGGACTTCGAAGTCCAATGTCGCTGGCTCGCCCGCCAGACCACTGACCACCGGCTCGACCTCGAACCGGTAGTGGCCCGGCGACAGCCCGGCCAATGTCACCGTCCGTTCTTCGGTCACTTCGCTCCACGCCATATTGCTACCGCTCAGCCGGTGGCGGAAGCGCGGTCGGCGATCGAGATCGTAACCAATCGACGTGTAGCCGACGCGCAGACGATTCTCACCGGGCGCCAAGACGACACCGGCCATCCTCGTCACCCCCAGGACGGACACCGGCAGCTGATCGCCATCGACCGACAGACTGCGCAGGCGAGCCGCCGTCTCTCGCCGCGTCGTCTTCGGCGGCTCCTGGCCCAGCCTGGCCAGGCCCTTGGATGTCGCGTTCCAGAAAGTGCCATCCGGTGCGAAGTCGATACCGTAGGACACCGTTGTCAGCAGGCCACTGTCCTCGCCAAAGACCTGCACCGATCCGGAGCCAAAATCGATCCGCGTAAGGCCCTGAAGTGAGCTGAGATAGATGCGCCCGAAAGAGTCCTCGTTGACGTGGGTCACCGTCTGTCCAGCGACGACCGAGAGCCAGCGAAAGTCCACTGCAAGGTCTGCCTCGTGCGCCTGCACGAGATACCCGAAGCCCTGGCTCGACCATAGCCAGAGACGGCCGGCGCGATCGGCGAAGATGGGGACCAGACGGCCTTCCGGCAGACCTTCGGAGGTCCCAAGAAGCTCCAAACTCTGTTCAGTGAAGCGGGCCAGACCTTGAGTAATACCGACCCAGACTCGCCCGCCGAGATCCTCCACCAGGCCGGTCGGCAGGGCGTCGGGAGGCAGGCCATCGGCCTCGCTGAAGGTGCGAAACAAATTGCGCTGCCGATCCCACCGCGTGACCACTGGTTTTTGGCTGCTGCGGTAGGTCAGCCAGATGTCACCGCGCGAGTCTTCCATCAGGTACCAGGGCTCTGCTGCCGCGAGCTCCTCGCCGCTGCGGTAGAACGCGATCGGCTCACGATGGGCCAGCTCGTCGATCGAATCGACTACAGGGTAGCGCAACACGCCGCGATCGGTCCGGATCCACCAGGCACCGCGCGAGTCGCAGATCAGATTGGCGCCCATTCGGCTGAAACGTTGGCGCCACGCCTCCGGGACGAAGAAGTTGACGCTGGAGAAAGCACCGGAGC
>JBCCGX010000996.1:0-3993 GCA_039029035.1 Acidobacteriota bacterium
ATCCCTACCTCTGGCTCGAGGCGCTGCAGAGCGAACGGGCACTGCAATGGGTTGCAGAGCAGAACGAACGATCGACGTCTGCTCTCGAATCAACGGCGAGGTTCGACCGGCTGGCGCGGGATGCCCAGGCCGTTCTCGGGGGCACTGCCCATCTCCCGCTGGCGGAGATCCTGGGCGATCACGCCTACGGCTTCTGGCAGGATGAACGGAACCCCCGCGGCCTCTGGCGTCGAGCGCCTGTTGCCTCCTACCTCAGCGGCGAGCCGCAATGGGACACGCTTCTGGACCTCGATGACCTCGCCACCAGAGAAGGCGAGAGCTGGGCTTGGGCCGGCGCTCGGTGCCTCGAGCCGGCCAATGATCGCTGTCTCATCGGACTGTCGCGAGGGGGTATCGCCGCCGTCATCTGGCGCGAGTTCTCGGTCTCCGAGCGCGCCTTCGTCGAGGGGGGCTTCGTCTTGCCCGAGGCGCAGAGCAACTGGATCGGCGAGCTCGGTGATCCGGACCACCCGGAAGAGGGCGCTTTCCTGAGGTCGATCTCGCCCTACCACAATGTCCGAGCCGGCAAGAGCTATCCGCCCACCCTGCTCGTCAGCTCGTCGATGGATGACGTCGTGCACGCCGGGCATGCGCGCAAGTTCGTTGCCCGCTTGGAGGAGGTCGGGGCGGACGTCCTTTACTACGAAGCCACCGAAGGCGGCCACGGGGGCACCGGCCTGGCCTCCGGCGCGGCCTACGAGTGGGCCCTACAGTACGCTTTTCTGCACGAGACACTGTGCGGATCCCCGAGCGCCGAAACCGCCTCGCGAGGCGACGGCCCCGCGATGCAAATCGATCATGTCATTCTCGCGACCACGGATCTCGAATCCGGCATGCAAGAGTTCGAGGATCTCACCGGCGTGCGGCCGGTCTATGGTGGCAGTCACCCCGACCGCGATACCCACAACGCCATCGCGTCGTTGTCAGGAGGAATGTACGTCGAGATCCTCGCGCCGAAGGACGAGCTTGATGCAATGCCGGCTTTCTTCGCGAACTTTCATCACCTGACGCTCGTCGGTTTCGCCCTTTCGACCCGAGATATCGAGCGCGTCGAAAGCACGGTGAGAGATCTGAATCTCGCGACCAAAGGGACCGAGAGTGGGTCGAGGACGACCCCGGATGGAGGCTTGCTGGCCTGGCGCCTACTGCTAATCAACGAGCCCGCATCGTTCATGAATCCCTTCTTCATTGCGTGGTCGACTGACAGCCAGCATCCATCCAAAGCTCAGCCTCCACAAGCCGCCCTGGAAAGCCTGATATTGGCCACGCCTCACAAGGAACAGATCGAACGGATCCTTTCGGAGAGCGGCGATACGGTTCGAGGCCTGACGATCGTAGAGGGCGAGCGAACGCTCACCCTGGAGCTCGAGACGCCGCGCGGACGCATAACCTTCGAATCGTGAGCCCTTCGACCGCGCGCTAGCTGGCTACCCTGCAGACGGCCCATGCGCGAGCCGTCTCTTCCCTTGGTGCTGAGGGCGGGCTGCTAGGGCGCGTCCATCCCGAGCTGACTGAACAGAAAGACGGCTTCGAGCGACACGTTGCCCACGGCCTTCGACAGTGGCTGGCCACCGGCGTGCCCCGCCTTGGTGTCGTAGCGCAGGAAGATCGGCCGACCCGACGAGGTCGCTGCTTGCAGCCGGGCTGTCATCTTGCGAGCTTGCAGCGGGGGCACCCGAGTGTCCCCATCACCTGAGGTCAGCATCACCGCCGGGTAGGCGACGCCGTCGGTGACTTTCTGGTACGGCGAATAGGCGTACAGGAACTCGAACTGCTCGGGATCGCTGGCGTCGCCGTACTCGAGCAACGCCGGTGGGTTGTTGTTGTCGAACTGCCAGTAGCGGACCATGTCGAGGTCGGGGTATTTGCACAGCACCGCACGATAGAGCTCGGGTCGTTGGGTCATCGCCGCACCGACCAGCAGACCGCCGTTGCTGCCGCCCTCGATCGCCAGCCGGTCGGGGTTGGTGTAGTTGTTGGCGATCAGCCACTCCGCTGCCGCGATGAAGTCATCGAACACGTTCTGCTTGTTCTCGAGCATGCCGGCCTTGTGCCACTCGTCGCCAAACTCGCCGCCACCGCGCAGGTTGGCCATCGCGTAGACGCCGCCGTGCTCGATCCACAGCGCGGCCCACGAGCTGAAGCCTGGCGTCAGGCTGGAGTTGAAGCCACCGTAGCCATAGAGCAGCGTTGGCTGATTGCCGTCCCGCGGCAGGTCTTCGCGATGCACCAGGAACATCGGCACCCGGGTTCCATCCTTGGAGGTGAACCAGACTTGCTCGGTCGTAAAGCCGGTGGGGTCGAAGGGCACCTCGGGCTGGCTCCATACTTCGCTGGTGTTCGACACCACGTCGTAACGATAGATGGTGCCCGGCGTCGTGAACGAGCCAAAAAAGTAGAACGCCGAATCACTCTCCCACGCGCCGGCCGGTGTGCCCGCGGTGCCGACTCCGGGTAGCTCCAGCTGACCCAGAGAGGTGCCGTCCAACTCGAACCGCTCGATGCGCGAAATCACGTTGTGCAGGGTGCGCACGAACAGGCGGCCACCGACCAGGCTGAAGCCCTCGATGGCGTCGTCGCCCTCGGGCACCACTTCCTTCCACGCTGCCGGGTCGGGCCGATCGAAGTCGACCTCGAGGATCCTCCCTTTCGGCGCCTGCCAGTTGGTCTGAACGAACAACCGGTCACCGGCGAAGCCGGGCAGGAACGCGGCGTCGATGTCGTCGACCAGTGTGGCGACGGGGCCGCCGGCGTGCAGGTCTTTTAAGTGGATCTCGGTCCGGCCCCAGCCGTGGCCGACGAAGAACAGCAGGTACCGGCCACTGTCCGAGAGCTCCGCATTGATCCACACGCTGGGACCATAGCCCTCGCCGAAGACCACCGGATCGTCCGCGGGGTCGGTACCCAACTCGTGGTAGCGCACCCGGGTGCCGTGGTCGCGGTCCTGCAGGTTGTAGTAGAAGCCGGCCCGGTCCGGCCGCACCGCGACACCCCGATAGAGCGCCGTGGGGAAGCGGTCGGGCAAGTCTTCGCCACGGTCCACGTCCATCACGCGCAGCTCGGTCTCGTCGGTACCACCGCGGCGGATCCCGTAGACCATGAGCTTGCCGTCGAGACTGATGTCCTCGACGTCGACATCGGTCGTGTGATCCTCGGACAAGCGGTGCGGGTCGAGCAGCACCCGGTCCTCACCGTCGAGACCCTCACGCACGTAGTAGATCCACAGGTCGTCGTCGGCGCGCTTCTTCCACATGAAGTAGCGATTCTCGCGTTGCCTGGGCGAGCTGACCCGGTCGACGCGCAGCAACTCCTCCACCCGGCGCTCGATCGCCGGGCGTTCGGGCCGCTCCGCCAGAGCGGACAACGTGTAGGCGTTCTGGGCCTCGAGCCAGCGGCGAGTTTCCGAGCTGTCCTGATCCTCGAGCCAGCGGTAGTCGTCGGGGATCTCCACGCCGTGGAACGTGTCGACAACCGTCTCGACGCGGGTCGGAGGTGGCGGTGGAGGTGCCTCGTCGTCCGTGGTGTCGCCAATACAGCCGATCAGAGACAGCACGAGTCCGAACGTAACGATTCGTATCGAGCTCGACATGGCGCACGATGTTACCAATGCCCTCCGTCGCACCGTGTCGTGATTGGCACCGGAGAGATGTCGCAATGAGCACTCGGTAGCTGATGCGTTCGGCGCGGCCTTTTCGGCGCGGCCTCTAGAGTGCCTCTGTGAGACTCCGCCCGCACCGCCACGCGGTGACCTACGCCGCCGGCAGCCGCAGGACCAGGACGGTCAAGTCGTCGTCGCGGATCTGGCGGCCGGTGAAGCTTTCGACGTCGGCGAGCACGGCGTCGCGCAGCTTCTGGGGGCTCTCGGCCGAGTGCCGGGCCAGGCTGGCTTCGAGGCGGTCGAAACCGAATTGCTCGTCGGAGCCGTCGGGCGTCGCCTCCACCAGGCCATCGGAG
>JBCCGX010000997.1:0-3992 GCA_039029035.1 Acidobacteriota bacterium
CGTGGAGCCGCGCCATGGTCGCGTCGTTGACCACGAAGCCGAAGCGCGATGCCCCCCCTTCGACGATGTCGTAGTTGAGCCGCACGCCGATGGAGATTTCCTGCTGTGGATGCGAGTGGCAGATGGCATCGAGGTGGTCGAGCATGTACCAGGAATCCAGGTTGACCCGGCTACCGGCGAGCAGAGCCCGCTCGAGGAAGTCTCGACTATGCAGCGGCCCGTTGACGATGATCTCTTCGCCGCGGTGCCCGACCTGCAGGGCCATCTCGTACTCCATCTCTGAGACCACCTCGGCGTCGGCCCCGAGATCGCGCACCTGCCGGCAGATCGCCGGGGCGTAGTTGGTCTTGTAGGAATAGGCGATCTTCGTTTCGGCATAGAGTGCAGTGAACAGCGATTCGATCTGGCGCAGGTTCTCCTCCACCCGATCGAGGTCAAGGCAGTAGAAGGCGTTGGCGACCGAGCTCTCCAGCCGGTCGATCTCGTGGCTCGACAGCAGCATGGCAGCTCAGCTCTTGGTCGCAACCGCCGGCTCTTCGGTGCGCTCCTCCTGGGAGGGCTCCGGCGGAGCTTCGAGCTCGCGCAGCAAGTGCCCCATCTTCTCGCGCTTGGTGCGCAGGTAGTGGTGGTTCACCGCATTGGACGAGATCTCCAACGCGCGGCGCTCGAGGACCTCGAAGCCACCGGCCTCGAGCTCCGCCACCTTGCGTGGATTGTTGGTCAAGAGGTGGACCCGGCGCACCCCGAGATGGTCGAGCATTGCTCGCGCAATACCGTAGTCGCGCAGGTCGGGGGGAAAGCCCAGTTCCTCGTTGGCCTGGACGGTATCGTAGCCGCGCTCCTGCAGGGAATAGGCGCGCAGCTTGTTGTAGAGCCCAATACCGCGCCCCTCCTGGCGTAGATAGAGCACGACACCTTGACCGGCGTCGGCAATCAACTCCAGGGCACGGTCGAGCTGCGGACCGCAATCGCAGCGCAGCGAGCCGAAAACATCGCCGGTCAGGCACTCGGAGTGAATCCGGGTCAACACCGGCTGGCCGTTGGTCAGATTACCCATGAAGATCGCCATATGCTGGACGTCGTTCTCCGCCTCGGCGTAGACCTGGGCTTGGAATTCGCCGAAGCGAGTCGGCATCTTCACCGGATCTGGCAAGCCGACGAGCTGCGGCCGCTTGTTGGGTCGCCGAGAATCATCTCGCTTCCCGCGACCTGTCAAAAAACCCCACACTGCTTTCCCGAGGCTGGCAATCTTCATTGTTGGTCTCACTCCAGGGGAAGTTAGGCCATAAGAATGGGAAAGTTCGGACACAAATCTCTCTGTCTAAATTCTAGTCGATCCGAGGGCCGAAGACAGCGATTTAGCCTTCAGAGAACGCCAAAAAGTGGCAGGTCGCAGACTGACAGGGATGAGTCGATTCCTCTGGACGCTGCGCGGTTGATATACCCGCTTTCCAGCCCTCGTAGCGGGCGATGAAGGGCGGGAAAATACTGGATTTTCCGCCTCTCAAGAGGGATACTTGGTGTTCCTGCCAATCGGCTCGAGCCGATCTCCCGGCACAACAAAGATCCGAGTCCGGTGATCTCGGGGAGATCGAGCCCAGAAGCACTGGTCAGGCTGATGAATGCTGTGGAATCTCGCGCGACAGGTTTCCAACAGGTCAAGGAGGAAAGAGACAATGCTCACAAGTGAAGCCAGCGCCTCGGCCACGGGTCGACCCTCGCTCCCCGGCTCCGGAGAGTCTTTCGTTCGCCATCGCGGCCCGGTGACCTGCGTGGCGCACATTCCAGGCACTCGCGCTGCGGTGACCTCGTGCTACGACTCGGCGATCAGCTATGTCGATCTCGATCGCCAGACCATCGAGCTCATGGGCTACCACGATCATCTCGCCAACCGGATTGTCGTCGATCCGCAGGGCACCCGGGCAGCCTCCTGCTCGTCGGACTACACCGTCTGCTTGTGGGATCTCGCGACCCGCCGGCCCGAGCGCATCCTCTACGGCCACTGCGATGATGTCGAAGACTTCGCCTTCGTCGATGCCAACACTGGCATCTCGGTATCGCGCGACCATCGGATCTTCGTCTGGAACCTGGCGACCGGTGCCGTGATCCGCGTCATCGACGAGCACGAGAAGGACGTCCTGTCCGTGGAGTACGCCGACGGCAAAATCTATTCCTCCGGCGACGACATGACCCTCAGGATGTGGGATCTCGCCACCGGCAAGCTGATCCGCATGTGGGGCCCCTTCGAGGAGGAGACCGACACCTGCGCCATCGACCCCCTGCACCAGCGGGCGATCCTCGGGGCGGACGACGGCTCGATCCACGTCTTCGACAGCGCCACCGGCGAGCTGATCAAAGAGATCGAGGCCCATGCCTCCGGCATCAAGAAGGTCGCCGTATCGCCGGTGAACGGCGACATCCTCTCGGCTGCCTACGACCAGCGGATTCTCGTCTGGAACGCCGACGATTTGCAGTTGAAGGGCGAGCTCGACAAGGCCCCGAACACCTGGGAGCGCTCCTTGAACTGGTCTTGTGACGGCGAGCAGATTCTTGCCGGTACTTTCGACGGGACGGTCCTGGTTTGGCGCGCCGCGGATGGTGTGAAGCAAGCCGAGATCGGCGACCAGGCGACCGAGAAGGGCAACGCCTGCCTGAACGAGATCTCGGCCAACGCCGCCGGAGACATCGTCACGGTGAGCGACGACGGCTACCTGCGCCTGGGCCGCCTGAGCCCGGAGCAGGCCGAGTGGAACGCCAAGATCGAGCCCGGCTCCGGCCGCGTGCTGATGAACGCCGTGACCCTCGACGACGAGCACGGCTTGGTTCTGGCGGGCGCCCATGATCACAAGATCCACATCTTCAACAAGACCGCCAACGGGCTGGAGAACGAGATCGAAGTCGCTCTGCACGAGGGGCCGATCAACACCATCCGCGTGGCGCACAATCCGGGCTACGCTGGCGAGTCCTTCGTTGCCTGCTACAGCGGGGCGATCGTCCGCGTGGCGCCGAACGGCGAGATTCGCGGCAAGATCCAGGTCCACGAGGGGGCGGTGAAGTCGCTCCGGATCCACCCGGATCAACCCCTCGGGGTGAGCTGCGGCGCCGACGGCCTGGTGCTCTCGTGGAAGCTCTCGGGAGAGCTGGAGGAGCGCTTCCAGGGCCATATGGCGATCGTCGACGACGTCGACATCGACCCCGCCGGAAACCAGATCGCCAGCGTGTCGCGGGACTTCACGGTGAAGGTGTACGACCTGGCGAGCGGCAAGATGAGCCACTCGATCGCCATCGGTCACAAGTCGCCCAAGTCGATGTGCTTTTGGGACTCCAACACCGTGATCATCGGCGACTACTGGGGGGCGCTGCTCAAGGTCGACCTCGAGACCGAGCGGGTGACTCGCCATCAGATCGCCCGCAACGGTTTGAGCTCGATCTCGCGCAGCGGCGACTACCTGGTGACCACGTCCTACGACGGTGAAGCGTACCTCGTGCAGCCCGAGGATTTGCAGATCGTCAACCGGCTGCGGGCCATGCACCAACGCGTGACCGAAGAGACAGTCCAGTCGATCGGGATCCATGGGTGAAGACCGCTTTTCTCTATGGGTCTCGAGATCTGCGCCTGGAAGAGATTCCGGCGCCCTCGCCGGGGCCAGGTGAGGTTCTCGTCCGGATCGGAGCCGCAGGCATTTGTGGCTCCGACCTGCACCGCTACCGCGGTGACGATCCCTGGAGCCCGACACAGGTCTGCCAGCCACAGCTTGGCAAGCCACGGCGCCTAGGCCACGAGCTGGCCGGAGTCGTAGTCGAGCTCGGCCGCGGCGTTCACGGGCTCGAAGCCGGCCAGCGCGTCGGCGTCGAGCCCATGCAGCTCGCCGGCTGCGGGGCCTGCCCGCCGTGCCGCCGCGGTGATTACCACCTCTGTGGAGGACGGGACCACGACCCCCAACGCCGACGCAGCGCCGGTTTCAGCGAGCTGGATGTCGCCGACGTGGGCA
>JBCCGX010000998.1:0-3983 GCA_039029035.1 Acidobacteriota bacterium
CGGTTCGAGCCCCCTCGGGGTGCTCGCCGCCGGCCTGTTCTTCGCCGGAGTCCACACCGGTGGCTTCGGCATGGAGCGCGGTGCCGACGTGCCGCGAGAGCTCTCACGGGTGCTGCAGGCGCTGATGATCCTGCTCATCGCAGTGAGTGGACGACGGCTGCTGGCCTCGCGCTCAGACAATGCTGAGCTCGCCTCCGGGCGAGACAATGTTGAGCTCGCCTCCGGGCGAGACCACGGTGAGGCCACCCCGTGAGCGAGCTGGCGAGCGTCTTCGACGCCACCCTCCTGCATTCGACCTTCCGTTTCGCAACGCCGATCCTGCTCGCCGCTCTCGGCGGCCTGCTGTGCGAGCGCGCTGGGGTGTTCAACATCGCCCTGGAGGGCCTGATGTTGATCGGCGCCTTCGCGGCCGTCGTCGGCAGCTACCATGCTGGCTCCGTCGCCGGTGTCGGCGCGGCGCTCCTCGCCGGTGCGGCAATGGCGGCGGTCATTGCTCTCTTTGCCGTCGGACTGAAGGGCGACGAGATCGTCGTCGGCATCGCGGTGAACCTGCTCGCCGCCGGGCTCACCGTCTTCCTCCTGCGGGTGCTGTTCGGCGTCAAAGGCGCCTTCCAGGATCCGCGCATCGAAGGCCTGGCCAAGATCCGACTACCGGGGATCGATCGCGTCCCTCTCCTGGGGGACCTGCTGTCAGGCCACAGCTGGCTGATCTACAGCTCGGCTCTGCTCACTGGTGTGCTCTGGCTGCTGCTCTTCCACCACCCCTGGGGCTTACGCTTGCGCGGCGCCGGTGAGCATCCCCAGGCCGCCGCCACCCTCGGGGTCGACCCGCGCCGCACCCGCGCCGTGGCGGTGATCGCCTCCGGCGCGCTCTGCGGCCTGGCCGGGGCCCAGCTCTCCCTCGGCAACGTGACCCTCTTCGTCGAAGGCATGAGCGCCGGCCGCGGCTGGATCGCGGTCGTCGCGGTGCTCCTCGGCCGGGCCCATCCGGTGGGGGTGGCGATCGCCTGCCTCGTCTTCGGTTTCACCGATTCGCTAGGATTCCGCTTGCAGGGACGCGAAATCCCCTCACAGTTCACTGCCATGCTGCCCTACGTCGTGACCCTCATCGGCCTGGCGGTCGTCGAATCGCGGCGCAGGCGCCGAAAGGGTTGATCCGATGAGCACTCCCAGCGTCCACCAGATGCTCGACTTCAGCCGCCGCGTGGTCGTCGTCACCGGCGCCGGCAAGGGCATCGGCGCCGGCATCGCACGGCGCTTCGCCGAAGCCGGCGCCAACGTCGTGGCAGGCTACCTGTCGAGCGCAGCGGGCGCCGAGGCCCTGGTTGCCGAGATCGAGGCCACCGCCCGCCGACCCACCGGCCGGCGAGCCATCGCACAGCAGGCCGACGTCACCTGCGCCGACGACGTCGAGCGCTTGATCGACTTGGGCGTCGACGCTTTCGGCCGGCTCGACGTGGTGATCAACAACGCCGGCATCTATCCCATGGCCGGGGTGACGGCGATGACCGAGGACCAATGGTCGGCCTCCCTCGATGCCAACTTGAAGAGCGTCTTCTTAGTCACTCGCACCGCGGCACGGCAGATGATCCGCCAGGGAGAGGGCGGCGCAATCGTCAACATCGCCTCGATCGAAGGCAATATGCCGGCGCCGATGCACTCCCACTACGCCACCGCCAAGGCTGGGGTCCTGATGCACACCCGCGCCGCCGCCCTCGAGCTCGGTGGCGAGGGCATCCGGGTCAACTCGGTGTCGCCCGGGCTGATCGGCCGACCGGGGATCGAGGAGGAATGGCCCGAAGGGGTCGAGCGTTGGCGCGCCGCCGCGCCCTTGAGTCGCCTCGGCCAGCCCGAGGACGTGGCCGACGCCTGCCTCTTCCTCGCTTCGCCAGGTGCGCGCTGGATCACTGGCACGGACCTCACGGTCGACGGTGGCGTGACTTGCCATCCGAGCTTCTGAACCGTCATAGTACAAGCCTCTCGCTACGATGTCTGGCCTCGCTGCCGCCATCGGCTTTCCTGCGGCCCGATCGAGCGGTTATGATTCGGGCTCAAGCCAGCAGCGTCGACGGTGGGGATACACCTTACCGAGAAGCAGAGCAAGAGATTCACCCACATAGGAGAGAGAGACGTGAGCGAGCTCCCCCACAAGCTATCCAAAGGTGACCACAAGGTAATTTTCCCGAGCCGGCTGGACGACCCGCACCAAGAGCTCAAAGACTGCATCGAGCGTGACTACGTGCACGTCAAGTTCACCGAGACCCGCGGCGGCACCGAGCTCGGCTACCGCCTGGACCCGGAGCACTCCGACGTCAGCGGCGCCGATTGGGACAACAAGACCGGCAAGATCCGCATGGCCGGCAACCTGACCCTCGACTACGTCAAGGTGCGCTGCGTCGCCGAGCTCGACGTCGAGTCCCTGGCCGGCCTGGGCCATCTCGACATCCTCGAAGACGAAGAGGGCAGCGGAGACGGCGACGCCGCCAACTGACTCAGGCCCCCTCGATTCGCAGTGTGGGGGCGCATCGTCCGCCTTCTCGACCATCGAGAGGACGTCTGGCATGCGCCCCACCCTAGATTCCGTCCAGAAGGGCGGTTTTCTCACCCGTGAGGGAGCCCCGTGGAGCGAGCACGCAGCGAACGTGTTTGAGCTGCACATCGTTTCTTATGGCGCAAAGCTCTGAAAAACAGCGCTTTGTGCGAAGCCGAGCCGCCGAGGCGAGTTTGAGCTGCGGCGCAGCCCACGGAGGCGACCGGGCGTTTCGGGACGGAATCTACCGAGTCGCCTGGTGGCTCGCCGCTCTGACGCTGGCCTGTTCCTCCACCGATCCTGGCCTCGAACAAGCGAGCGAGGGCAGCGCAACCCCGGCGGGCCTCCTGGCGGTCCCGCCCCTCGTCGGCCGCCCCACCGCTGATTCGGTGACCCTGAACCTGGTGGCTGGCCCCTCACCGGTCGATCTCGAGCTACGCCTCGAACCCCCAGGCAGCGGCGAGCTCAGCCTGACCCTCGAAGCAGAGGAGGCGCGCGACGTCGTTCTCGACGGCCTCGCCGCCGGCAGCGAGTACCGCTACACGATCGCCGTTCGGGGCGAGGATCAGACCACTGGTGCGCGCAGCGAGAATCTCTCAGGGCGTTTCGTCACCCAGCGGCCGCCGGGCGCCGAGTTCACCTTCGCCGTTCTGACCGACACCCACCAGCCGGTACCGCCCCCCGAGTGGCTCGACCGCCGGACGACCGAGCTCTTCCTGCCCGAGATTTACGACTACCTGGCGAGCCGGGTCGACATCGGCGACGTCATCCGCCGCACCATGCGCTCGATCCAGGAGCGCGAGGTCGACTTCATCGTCTGCCTCGGCGACATGTTCCACTTCTTTCGCGGCTTCAACGATCCCTTCCCCACCGCCACCACGGCCGAGTACGCCTATCTCGATCTGCGCGCCCACTTCGGCCAGGCCACCGCCGAGGCCGCCTTCTTCGCCGCCGTCGGCAACTGGGAGGGCGAGAGCGGCTGGCACCCGGACACCCTGCGCAGCCACGCACAACAGGCTCGTTTGAAGTACCTCCTCAACCCGGAAGGCAGCCCGAACGAAGATTACTTCGCCTGGTCCTGGGGTGACGCGCTCTTCGTCGTGCTCAACGTCTCGACCTACACCCCCACCCGGCACATCATGGATCCGGAGGACGACGGCACCGCCACCGACTGGACCCTGGGCGACACCCAGCGCGCCTGGCTCGAAGCCACCCTCCGCACCTCTGACGCCCCCATCAAGCTGCTCTTCATCCACCACGCTGTCGGCGGCCATGGCGGCGACGAGCCCAACTCCGCCTACGGCCGCGGCGGCGGCCGCGCCGCCCGCGTCGGCGAACAAGCCCGCATCCACCAGCTGATGCTCGAGCACGGCGTGCAAATCTTCTTCTACGGCCACGACCACGTCTTCACCGACCAGATCGTCGACGGGATCCACTACACCCTCCCCGGCAG
>JBCCGX010000999.1:0-3982 GCA_039029035.1 Acidobacteriota bacterium
GCCTATGACCGCGGCGAAGACGGTGGCACACCGGGGACCTTCGCCTACGGCGACTACGAGTTCGGTGCCGAGCAGCACAGTCGCACCACGATCACGGCCAACACCACCATCAACCTCGGTGGCGGCGTCACGATCCGCTGTTATGTGGTCAACGCCGAGTTGCCCGACGCGACGTCGGTGGATCTCACCGGTACCAACCAGCAGGAGAACGCCCGCTCAGTGGCGATGGTGGTCGAATACGGTGACGTCGATGTGTGGATCGGCGGCGACCTCACCGGCAACGCGGCCAAGAACGTCGCCGAGGTCGAACAGGAGGCAGCACCTTTCGTCGGCGACATCGACATCTACACCTTCGACCACCACGGCAGCGACACCAGCTCGGTGGCCAGCTTCTTGGCCACCCTCGATGCCGAACTCGGTATCGCTCAGATGTCAGCCTCGAACGGCTTCGGCCATCCGCGGGCGACGGTGGTGCAGAACTTCCTCAACAACCTCGACACCAACGGCAACACGCCGATCTTCATCCAGCAGAACCCCGGCGATCCCAACGACACGCGCTCGGACGACACCCTGGCCGACGGCATCGCCGACTGTGACGACGTCGACGGCGCCTTCGGTCTGCCCGGCACCCTGGCGGTCTACTCCGACGGCACCAGCTATCGCGTCCATGCCTGCGGTGTTGCCCCCTCTGCCTTCGCCGCTGACGAGGGCCTGGGCACGATCGGTGACTACCCCCCAGCAATCCTGCGCACCCTGCGGACGCCGCAGGTTCCCCTAGCCACCGAGAGCGTCAGTGTCGAGGCCGACGTCGAGGATCTCGACGGCGCGGTCACGGTCCAGATCGAATACGAGCTCGACGGCGTCGCCCAGACGCCGATCGCCATGACCTTGTCGAGCGGTATCACTTTCACTGGCACCATCCCGGCGCAGTCGAACGGCGTGCAGGTGAAGTTCCGTGTCGAAGCGACCGACAACGCCAGTCAGAGCGAGGTCTCCCCGGCCCAGGGCTATTACTCCGGCACCACCGACATCGCCGACATCCAAGACAACGACACGGACGGCGTCTTGGTGCCCAAGACCTATGGCGTGCGAGTCCGCGGCAACATGACCCTCGAGCCTGGCGTGCTCAACACCTTCGTCACCCAAGCTTACGTGCAGGACGCGACCGGCGGCGTGCAGATCTTCGATTCGAGTATCGACAACGCTATCCAGCGTGGCGACGATGTGGAGTGGGTCGGCGAGCTCGAGCAGTTCGGTGGCGCCACCGAGGTCACCGTCGCCGGCGGCTTCGGCAACACCGGCCACACACGCATCGGCTCGGGCACCGTACCCGCGGCGCAGATCGTCACCGTCGCCCAGGTCGGTGAGTCGGTCGAAGGCTCGCTGATCCGCATCAACGGTGTCAGCGTCGTCTCGGGCACCATCCCGGAGAGCGGCAGCGGCAACGTGACGATCTCCGACGATGGCGGCGTCAACACCGTGACTCTGCGGGTCGACGGCGACACCGACATCCCAGGCTCCAACACCCCAACCCAGACCTTCGATGTCATCGGACTCGCCGGTCAGTTCGATTCCTGGGTCCCCCTGAACTCCGGCTATCAGATCATCCCTCGCGAGACCGCCGATATCGTGTCGAGCGAGGTCAACTTGCCATCGATCCTGATCTCCGAGATCCACGCCGACCCGGCCTCCGGCCTGACCGGCGACGCCAACGGCGACGGCACGCGCTCAGCCACCCATGACGAGTTCATCGAGTTGCTCAACCCGAGCTTCGACGCCGTCGACATCAGCGGTTGGACGCTCTCCGACGGCATCCAGGTGCGTCACACCTTCGCCGCCAATACCGTCATCCCGGGCCGCGAGGCCGCGGTGGTGTTCGGTGGCGGCACACCGACCGGCTCTTTCGGCAATGCAACCGCCAATGGCCTGGTCTTCACCGCCTCGACCGGCAGCCTGTCGCTCAACAATGCCGGCGACACCGTAACCCTGGCCGACGACTCGAGTGTCACCGTGCAGAGCGAGACCTACAACGGTGCCGGTGGCGACAACCAGAGTCTGGTGCGAGATCCCGACTACACCAACACCCCCTTCGTCAAGCACTCGGTGGCGGTGGGATCGAACGGTGGCCTGTACTCCCCCGGCACCCGTATCAGCGGCCAGGCCTTCACAGTCCAGGCTGGTTCCCTGCTCTTGAGCGAGGTGCTCTACGACGCTTCGAGCAGCGATGACGACCACGAGTGGGTAGAGCTCTACAACAACAGTAGCGCCACCATCGACCTGGCCGATCTCTGCATCGGCTCCGGCGGCTCCGACTACACCTCCAGCCTGGTGAACCTCTCGGGCACCGTCGCTGCCGGCGCCACCTTCGTCGTCGGCGGACCGATCTCGGATAGCAACAACGGCAGCCCGACCTTCGACCTCGCTATCGACTTCTCGCCCGACTTCCAGAATTCGGGCAGTGACGCCGACGGCGTGGCGCTGTTCAATCGCCGTTGCTCACAGGTGACCGGTTCGAGTGTACCGATCGATGCGGTGGTCTACGGCGACAACAATACCAGCGGGCTGATCGACGAGACAGGCGCGGCCAACGCACCCGAGGTTGGCGACGCGAGCAGCGGTCAGTCGATCGAGCGTACCGACATCGCCGGCAACTGGCAGATCCAACCGTTACCCAACCCCAATGTCGCCTTCCCGGCGCCGCCGCCGGGTGGCCTGCTCCTGTCCGAGGTCTTCTACGACCGCAGCGGCTCCGACAGCGGCTACGAGTGGGTGGAGATCTACAACTCTTCCAGCCAATCGATCGACCTGTCGTCCTTCAGCCTCGGCAATGGTGGCACCAACTACACGTCCTCAACCGTGCAGCTCTCGGGCACCCTCGCCGCAGGCGCCACTTTCGTTGTCGGTGGCCCCACGTCGGACTCCAGCAACGGTAGCCCGAGCTTCGATCAGGTCGTCGACTTCTCGCCCGACTTCCAGAACTCCGGCAGCGTCGGCGACGGCGTCGCACTGTTCAACGTTCCGGCGGCGGCGATCACCTCGACTGTCGTACCGATCGACGCGGTGGTCTACGGGCCCAACAACAACAACAATCTGATCGACGAGTCCGGCTCCGCCAATGCTCCAGAGGTTGGTGACGCCTCCGGCGGCTCGTCGATCGAGCGCACCGATCTCGCCGGCAGCTGGCAGATCCAGTCGAGTCCGACGCCGAATTCGACGTCGCTCTAGCCGTTACGGAGGGCGCCGTGGGGCGCTGCGCGCCGGGCCAAGGACCGTCGACCTTGGCCTGGTGTTTTCTCTGACACCAAATCAAGAACGTTATATCTAGACATTCTCTAGCTGCCGCAGTATTATCGGGCCGGTCTTCACCGAAAGTTGCAGTAGTAAAGGAGGTTCCCCATGTCCATTGAGCGGTTCCATGAGCAGATGGAGTCGGCCCGCGAGCAATCGTCACTCTTCGAGGCATTGCGAAAACTGCGGGACATGGATGACGCGTCGGCCGCTCTGGAAGTGGCGCCGAAGTGGCCCAACTGGGTACCGGCATTCCGCATCGGCGAGGGAGGGGAAGCACCGGCATAGCCCGCGCCTCTGCGCGGTGGGCTGGTCTCGGAGTTGCGACGTCGTCGCGCAGGCGTAGCTGTGCCTGCAAGTAGGGCGCAGCTCTTTGGTGACGTCCGCGCTGAGATGGGTGGATGATCGATCCGGTCAAGCAACGGCTTCTCGCCGTGCCTGCGGTGGCAGGCTGGCCCGAGATGGTGCGCCTGGTCGACCGCATGGAGGCTCCGACCCTTCCACTTTGGGAATTCCCGGTCCCTGCTTGCCTGGCGGCCGGTGGCGAGACCACCGAGGCAGAGCCGGCCGTCGCAACCATCTTCAGCCTGCTGCTGAGTATCCGCCTGGTCGACGATCTCCTCGACGGCGATCCGGGAAGCCAGGCGGAAGAGCTCGGCGCCGGCCCAACAGCAAACCTGGCGCTTGCCTTTCA
>JBCCGX010001000.1:0-3982 GCA_039029035.1 Acidobacteriota bacterium
CCTCAGCAAGTCGGCGACCTCCTCCAGGAACCTCCGGGCCAGCGTCTCGACCTGTTGCAGAGTTGCGTGAGGCGCCATGGCAGCTCCTTCGGTGCGTTGCGGGTCGACGGCTCGGGCTGGGGGCAGCAAAGGGACGCCTGGCCCTTGCAGCAAGTGTGGGCGGTCGCTTCGCTGATCCCAACGGATCTCCCAGTCTGTGCCGTAGACGGCCAGGAACCGTGCCAAAGCGGGATTTCGTGTTGCTCGCTGGTGGTCTCCGCCGAACCGTTCCAGGATCTGTGCCGGGCGTAGCTTCGGAGAGGTCATGGCGGTGATGGCGCCTGGCGGCTTGCGTCCGTCCGTCGGAGCTTCGCCTTCCGCCTGCAGAGGCATCGGAGAGCACGAGAGAAGCAAGACGAGGATCCGTAGACTCGAGCGTTGGCGAGGAAGGACTGCAATCGACATGAGGGGATCTCCTTCGCGGTGAAGTTGCAGAAGCTCGCGTTGCCGACCCACGCCGGCAGCGCTGCACAGGGGCCCACTCCATCTATCGTGAAAGATGGCGAAAGTCCCTCATAGCGCGCCTCGTTCGCCGGGGGAAGCTGTCTTGCCCGGGTCTATAGGACCGGGTATCGGTGCATCCTTCGGAGCGACAAAAGATCAAATTCGCTTGTGGCTAGTCCTATTCGAAGCTCGCGGATGAACCCTTTGTAGATCTGTCAAAAAGGATTCCGTAACCTTAATAGATCTACCTATCTATTGCTCGTCGTCAGGGCCTGGGAGAGAATTTCTAAACTCACACAAATCCAGGTTCTCGAGAGAGAGGGTTATCATGCGAAGAAAAGCTACTCTGTTGGTGTTTTGCGGGTGCCTCGCCGCCCTACCTGTGTGGGCCGGCAACGGCCCCTATCTGCATGGTATCGGCGCTTCCAACAGCTCACTGGGCGGCGTCTCGACGGCCCTGGCGACCGACGTCGTCGGCGCGCTGACCTTCAACCCGGCGTTGTTGACTCAGTTCGAGGGTGATCAAATCTACTTCGGCGCCGAGGTTTTCTTCGACGATCCGGTGGCGACAGCGAGGTTCAACAACACACCGCAGCCCGATGGCTCGGTGCTCAACGGCTCCTTCACCACAGAGTCGGAGACCGAGCCCGGGGTACTGCCGGCGATCGGCTTTTCGCATCGCTTCAAGAACCGTCCAGCGACCCTCGGCTTCGGTCTGCTGGCGGTGGCCGGCTTCCGTACCGACTGGCCGCACGATCCGAACAATCCGATCTTCGCTCCGCAGCCCGATGGCTTCGGCAGCATCAAGACCAACCTGGCGATTACCAAGATCCCGATCGCCTACGCCTGGGAAGTCAACGACAAGCTGTCCCTCGGTGTGTCGCTGACCGTCCATCGAGGTGGCCTGGCGATCTCGCCGCTGCCACCGGGAGCGCCCGACTGCACTCTGCCTGCGCCGGGCTCAGGACGCTCTGCCGACTGTTTCTACGCCGATGCCGACAACGTCGTCTCGACCCATGCTCTGGCGCTGCAGGTGGGGCTCTACTACAAGACCAGCCCGACCTGGGCCTTCGGCTTCTCCTACGAGACGCCGAAAGACTTCGACGACTACACCTGGGAGTCCGTCGTCGCCCTGCCCTTCGATCGGCTGCCCGACGGATCGGTCGTCCCCAACTCCGACGATGGCAACGGAACGCCCGCCTTCGGGTCCCGGCGGGTGCTCACGTATCCCCTCGACCTGCCAGCGATCGCCTCGTTCGGCATCGGTTACACGCCGCAGGACAGCAAGTGGAAGGTCGGCTTCGACGCCCGCTGGTTCGGCCTGGCGAGCACCGATGGTGCCGGTGGCGTCGGCGGCTTTCGGCCCGATCGTGGGCTCAACGAGATCGGCTGGGACGACATCTTCGTCGCCGCTGTCGGCGCGGTCTACCAGCACAGCGAGACGACTCAATGGCGCTTCGGTTTCAACTACTCCGAGACGCCGATCCAGTCTGAGGTGGCCTTCACTTCCATCGGCACGCCGCCGACATTCAAGGATCACTACACCTTCGGTGTCGGCATTGCCCTGAACGACAACATCACCCTCGACCTGAGCGGCTACTGGGCGCCGGAACGCTCGGTGACCGGGCCGCTCCTGACCGCGTTTGCCGTCCCGTCTCCCCAGACTCTCGCGGATCAGATCGTTCCCAATACCGAGTTCACCATCGAGGAATCGATCATCTCGGCTTTGGTGGGTGTCTCGTACAAATTCTGATCTGAGCTCGAATGAGGTGACATGATGAATGGCGCACTATCCGATGCTTCGGGTGCCCTGAGGGATGAATATTCCACTGTCGTCGTCGGCTCGGGCTATGGCGGCTCGATTACCGCCGCCCGTCTGGCCGAGGCCGGTCATTCGGTTTGCGTTCTGGAGCGCGGCAAAGAGTGGCAGGTCGGCGACTTTCCAGATCGATTGCGTGAGCTGGCCGGCAACGTGCGCTCCAAGCGCAACCCACTCGGATTGATCGACTACTACCTGTGCAAGGACATCGATGTGCTCAAGGGCAGCGGCTTGGGCGGCACCTCACTGATCAATCTCAACGTCGCCTTCCGGCCAGATCCGGAGTTTTTCGATAGCGACATCTGGCCCAAGGCCTACCGCGACCTGGCCGAGTCGGGTGCCATCTGGGACTCCTACGCCAAGGCGGAGCAGATGCTGCGGGCCAACCCACACCCCGACCTCGGCGCGCGGACCAAGTACCAGATGCTGGGTAAGCGAGCCGAGCAGTTGCAGGACGCCAAGTTCGGGCCGGTCAACCTGACGGTGAACTTCGACGTCGATGGCCGCAACCATGTCGGCGTCGAGCAGAAGCCGTGTATCAACTGCAACGACTGCTTCCCGGGCTGCAACGTCGGCGCCAAAAACACCCTCTACATGAACTACTTACCGTGGGCCAAGCAGAAGGGGGCGGAGATCTTCACCCAGATCGACGTGCGCGGGATCGCCCAGCAGGATTCCGGGGTCTACGTCGTCTACTATCGGCACAATCGTGCCAAGGGGCACGGTGAGGTCCGCCAGATCCGCGCCAAGAATGTGGTGCTCTCAGCCGGCGCTGTGGGCTCGACCGAGATCCTGCTGCGCTCTGCCGGTGAGCACGGTTTGACCGCTTCGAACCGCCTGGGCCATGGCTTTTCGGGTAATGGTGACTATATCGGCCTGGTCTATAACACCGATCACCGCACCAACGTCATGGGCTATGGCAATCGCCCCGACAGCAAGCGTGCGTCGGTGCAGCCCGGGACGACGATCACCGGCGCGATCCAATACGATCGCTCCCGCCCCTTCGGTGATCGCATCACGATCGAAGATTTCACTGTGGTGCCGAGCGCTCTGGTCGACACCTACCGCCACACGCTGCCGGCTCTGGCGCATTTCGGTGACGACATGGACTCGGGCGATTGGGCTTCGGAAGTGAAGCGCATCGCGCGCGACCAGGTGCGCTGGGATCCCGAAGGCGCACTCAACCACTCGATGGTCTACCTTGTGATGGCGGTCGACGATGCCCAGGGGGTCCTCAGCTTGAACGACAAGGACAAGGTGGACATCCACTGGCCGAGTGTGCGCACCGATCCGATCTTCGAGACGATCGATCAGGAATTGCACGAGCACGCGCGGACCCTCGGCGGCACCTACCGACAGCTCGATCGGGTCAATCCCTTCGCTGACGGGCACAAGGGCAACTTGATCACCGCCCATGCCCTCGGTGGCTGCTGCGTCGCCGACGATGCCGACGGAGGGGTGGTGGATGCCGACGGCCGGGTGTTCGACGATGCCGGCGGCGTGCACGACGGCCTGTATGTGGTCGACGGGGCGATCGTCCCGGGCTCGATCGCGGTCAATCCTTTCCTCACGATTTCCGCCTTGGCGGAGCGCATCTCCGAGCAGATGCCGGCGACACTGAGAGGATAAGGGCCACAAGACCGTCTTGCCTGATACGGACAGCCTTCGACGTTAGGTCCG
>JBCCGX010001001.1:0-3981 GCA_039029035.1 Acidobacteriota bacterium
GCAAACCTGGACCGCGAGCTCGAAGCCGAGATCCAGGCCCTGGTGGCAGAGTTCCGCCGTGCCAGCAGTCGACCGCTGGTGGCAGCCGCGCCCACCACGGTGCCGGAGCTGCGAGCCTTCGTGCTCGAGACGATCCGCGAAGCGGCAGAGGCCGAGGTCGCGATCCTCAACCTCGGCGCTCTGCACAAAGTAGACGAGACCTTGCTCGAGCGCTTGCCGCTAACAGTCGAGGCGGTGCGGCGCTTGCTGCCCCTCGATCAGTTCCTTGTCGCCGGCGATCTCAGCGGCAGCCAACTGGTCAGCCTGGCCGGAGCCAGCAGCCGCCGGCGCGGCAAAGACGGCAAGCCGCTCAAGAGCTCGCTGCTCTTCGCCGGTCTCGGTCGTTCGGACGCCGGCAAGTTGGAGGTCAACGGTCGTCCGCTGTACTCCGAGGATCGCTACCGGGTGGTGACCAATTCGTTCCTCGCCTCGGGCGGCGACGACTACGCGGCCCTCACCCAGATTGTCGGACCGCAGGCCTTGCGCACGACCTCCGGCCGCCTCGGCGAGGTGCGCGAGAGCTACGTGCTGCCGCGGCTGGACGAGGCCGAGCGACCCTTCCCGGACCTCGAGAAGCGGGGCTTGTGGCGCTTTGGCGTCGACCGCCTCGGCATCTCGTTCGAAGGGGTCGAGACGTCGGCCGACGACAGCTACCGCGACGCGCTCGATTCCCGAGCCAGTGCCGACGATAGCGGCAGTCTGCTGGCGATGGTGCGCCTGCGGGCGGATCAGGAGTGGCGTAGCTTCCGTTGGGAAAATCGGCTGCGGGGTCGCTTCGGCCTGGTCGATGCCGAGGGCGAGGAGCGCGGTGAGCTCGAGGACGATCTGCGGCTCGAGATCTCCGGTCTGTTCACCAAGGCGCAAGCGTTCGGCGGGCGGTTCTACACCAGCCTGATCATCGACTCGGAGTTCCGCCGCAACGAGCGCCGCGGCGTCACATTGCCGCGTCAGCTGGAGCTCAATCTGGCCGCAGGACTGCGCTGGCAGGCTGGCCCATGGTCGCTGATTCGCTTCGGGGTCGTCGCCCGGCACCAGGAGGACTTCGAGGACGCCGACCGCCTGGGCCTGTTCGCCGAGGGTGAGTTCGCCATTGTCGGCCGCGGTCGTCGGCCCGGTTTCTCTGGCCGTCTCTTCGCTGAGAGTCTCGACAACTCGGCGGCGACGATCCGCCGGGTCGATGCCGAGCTGGCGCTGGAGTTTCCGATCGTCGAATCGCTGGCCTTCACTCCTGAGCTGAACTTCTACCTCTACGACGATTCGCGCCTGCCGGGCGCCGCCCGCTACCACCGGCTGTCCCTCGGCCTCACCTACGCTTGGAACGGCAAGCACCAGCGGCGTTGACGTCTTGGCATACGGCTTGCTCGATCTGAGCGTACCTGCTCTCGGGCGCACGCCAATGCGCCGTTCGAGGTCGAGCCGCTCTCCGCGGCGACCTCGCGAGAGAACGCCGCTGTCCTACGATCGAGGTCGAACGAACAGTAGAGATCGAGGTTCGAATAATGCGAAGCTTGCGGCGGAGTTTCTCTTGGGTTGGGTCGTTGGTAGCGGGTCTGGCCCTCTTTCTTGGCTTGCTGGCGGCGCCGGCGTGCGCCGCGTTGGTCTCTGAAGAGGAAGTCGCCCGCGAAGCCGAGAAGGCCTTCCAGCAGATGCGTGCGCGCATTCCGATCTCGCGCGACCTCGCGGCGCGGGACTACGTGGCCTGCATTGCCGGATCGATCATCGCTCAGCTCGAGGAGCCCTATCGGAGCCTCGATTGGGAGATCGAGCTGTTCGATCAGAAGAGTGCCAATGCCTTCGCCATGCCCGGCGGCAAGATCGGTGTCTTCACCGGTATTTTCGACGTGGCGAAGAGCCAGGACAGCCTGGCTGCGGTCATCGGCCACGAGATCGCCCATGTGACGGCACAGCACTCCCTCAAGCGGGCGCGCAAGAAGATCCGTAACAACCTCCTGGCCGCCGCTGCCGCGGGGGTGCTCGGCGGTGGGCGCGGAACCGCCAATGCCCTCGGTCTCGGCGCCGAGGTAGGGCTCGGCCTGCCCTTCGATCGCAAGCAGGAGAAGGCGGCTGACTTGGAGGGCTTGCGGCTCATGGCTCGGGCCGGCTTCGATCCGCGGGCCAGCATCGGTTTGTGGAAGAACATGGCGAAGCAAAACCAGGCTTCGCCGCCGGCTTTTCTTTCCACCCACCCGGCAACCGAAGGGCGGATCGATGGCCTGATCTCAGAGCTGGCCAGCTCTTTGGTGCTCTACAACGAAGCGCATCAGCTCGGCCGTCTGCCGGTCTGTGAGTGAGCTACTGAGGCAGCTCTCGGCTCGATTCCCTGCCGGTTGGTCCCTGGGATGCCGCCGCTGATCCCGAGAGCCGCGCGACCGGGTCCTCGTGGCCTGCGATAGGTCTCGCCCATGGTACGTTTCGATCGGGGTTCCTGAACTTCCGCTTTCGACTTCGAACGACTGACGTTCGAGACCTACCGGCATGAGGAGGAGATCATGGCTGGAAGAAGTACTGTGTCCGAATGTGTTGTGCCCGAGTCTGTTGCGTCTGAATATGTTGTGAATCGTGCGGGCCGAGGGATCTACGTCTGGGTTGTGGCGACTTTGGGGGCCGCTTTGCTCTTTGCCCATACGGGCTTCGCCGCGCCGTTGGTCAGCCAGGAGAATCCTCCGGAGCAACCCGCCGCGGGCGACGCCGCGAGTCAGTTCTTCGATGCGGTCGACGTCGATGTGGCCAATATCGATGTCATGGTGACGGACCGCCAGGGGCAACCAGTGACCGGCCTGACAGCCGACGATTTCACGATTTTCATCGACGATGAACGGGTCGAGCTGACGAACTTCTTCGAAGCCAGAGGTGCGATCGAAGGGGATCTTTCGATCGGTGCATCGACTGACGAGCCACAGGCAGAGCGCGGTGCAAGTCGAAGGGAGCCGCTGCATTTGGTCGTCGTGGTCGACAATCGCAACATCCGGCCGGAGAATCGGAATCGGTTGACGCGCCGCTTGCGCGATGCTCTGGATGAACTTTCGTTTTTCGATGCTGTGCCGTCTGGCAGACGGTTGATGGTGGCCGAGCTGAATCGAGGGCTAGACGTCGTCGTTCCTTTTACGAGTGATCGTCCGGTGATCGCCCAGGCGCTTCACGGAATCGAGAAGAACGGTAGTCTCAACGCCTTGCTGGACAGCGAGCGACGAGTCTTCCTCAACCGCCTGCAGAGCGCCAGCCTGCGCCATTACAACCCAAGGGAGTCGAAGCGCTTCCCGGGCGTCCATGCGTCGACGGGCGGACTACAGGCTTTTGAAGATCCTGCCTTCGACGACGCCATCAGCCTGGCTTTGAAGCTGGCCAACGACGTGCGGCATCTCGCCGAAAGGCGGTTTCAGCAAGCCAAGTCGACAACCTTGGCGCTCGGCGATCTGTGCGACACCTTGGGGGGCATGCCGGGACGAAAGGCACTGCTCTATGTTTCCGATGGCCTGCCATTGCGCCCAGCCGATTCGCTTTTCGAAGCCTGGAGCAACAAGTATCAGAATTGGGCGTTGCACAATCAGAAGGATTTCGACAAGAGCAACTACCCGGACGCTGGCCAGACGTTTTCGCGTATCGAGACGGCCCTCGGCTCTTCGGAGTTCGACTTGCGCGGTGAGCTCGATCAGCTGACCTCCCGCGCCAGCACCAATCGGGTCGCTTTTTATCCCATTTCCGGCAGCGGTCGAAACTCGGACCTGGTCTCGGCAGCGGTCTCGGGTGGTGGCGTTGGAGGCGGCGCCCCCCACAGCACACGCGAAGCGCAGCATATGGAAAATTTTACCCGCGACGCCTCACTGCTGCAGATGGCGGACGACACGGGAGGCCAAGCGTTGATCCGCAGCACCAACCTCGGTGAGTTGCTGCAACGACTGACGCGTGATTTCGATACCTTCTATGCGTTGGGTTACCCGGCCA
>JBCCGX010001002.1:0-3978 GCA_039029035.1 Acidobacteriota bacterium
CGATGGGCGCGGCGGCGGTGGACAGCCAACGCGCCCGATCGATGCCGAGGAAGCGACGGACGTTGCGCAGCACCCAGCGGCCGGTGACCGCCTCGATCAGGCGCAGACCCAGGGGCGGCGCCTCACCCCGGATGCGGTAGGCCGCGGCTCGGCGGCCCACGGCGAGGGCCTTCTCGTAGGCCCAGCGACCGACCCAGGTGGCTTGTTTGAGCTTGATCGAGACGGTGGCGTATTGCTTCTCCCACACGCGCGGGACCGCGAAATGGCAAGTGGGGGCGACCTCCTGCAGGTCACGGTCGACCGTCTCCAGGCTCTCCACCAGGTTGATGCGGCTGCGGATCGCCAGCATGCAGAACAGATAGAAGACCCGGCCCGCGATGTGGGCGAGGGGCAGGAAGCCGAGGACCTCGTCACCCTCGCGGTAGTCCAGGTAGCGCACCACCAGCTTCGCCTGGTAGAGGCTGTTGCGGTGGTTGATCATCGAGCCCTTGGGTGGTCCGGTGGTGCCGGAGGTGTAGGTCAGCACCATCAGGTCTTCGGGATCGGCGGCGTCGATCTCGGTGTCCCATGCCTCGGGATGATCGTGCTCGTAGTCGCGACCCAGGGCTTCGAGGGCGTCCAGGCTCAGGCATTGCGCATCGTTGAGGTCGCGCAGACCTTCCATGTCGAAGATGATGATCCGTTCGAGGGTCGGCGTCCGGTCGCGCACTTCCAGGATCTTGTCCAACTGCTCCTCGTCTTCGGCGAAGTAGAAGCGGGTGGCGGAATCGTTGACCAGGTACTCCACCTGGTTGGGCGCGTCGGTGGGGTAGACGCCGTTGACCACACCGCCAGCGCACAGGATGCCGGTGTCGGCGAACACCCATTCCTTGTTGATCTCGGACGCCACTGAGCAGACGTCACCGCGCTTCAGTCCAAGGGCTTTGAGGCCGAGGCCGATCCGGCGGGCGTGTTCGCCGTAGTCGCGCCAGGTGACTTCATTCCAGATGCCGAGATCCTTCTCGCGCAGGGCAACGCGGTCCGGGTCCTCCCGGACGCGCTGGCGAAAGAGCGTCGGGAGGGTGGCGCAACCGTCGATGGTGATCGGCTCGCTCATCGTCTCGGCTCGTCTACCGCCACGTCTTCCTCCGCTTCCAGCGGCGTCGTCCGCGAACGCCCTCGTCCTTGAGCCCGAGGTAGAACTCTTGCACGTCGGTGGCCTGTCGGAGTCGTGCGGCGGTGTCTTCCATGACCACCCGGCCGGTTTCCATCAGGTAGCCGTAGTCGGCGATGGCCAGCGCCATGCGGGCGTTCTGCTCCACTAGCAGGATGGTGACCCCGCGCTCGCGGTTGATCCTCTGGATGATGGCGGCGATCTCCAGCACCAGCTTCGGCGCCAGGCCCAGGGACGGCTCGTCGAGCAGGACGATGCGCGGATCCAGCATCAAGGCACGGCCGATGGCGAGCATCTGCTGCTGGCCGCCGGACAGGAACCCGGCCGGCTGGCGGCGCTTGTCGTGCAGTACCGGGAAGTACTCGTACATCGTTGCCAGATCGGCCTCGACCCGATCATCAGAGCGGCAGAAGGCGCCGGTACGCAGGTTGTCCTCCACGCTGAGGAAGGGAAACACCTCGCGGCCCTCGGGTACATGACCGACCCCCAGGCGGGCGATGACGTCGGGGTCCTGTGTATGGATCGACTGACCGTCGAGCTGGATCGAGCCTTTCTGCGGGTCCATGGCGCCTGAAATGGTCTTGAGCACCGTGGTCTTGCCGGCGCCGTTGGCGCCGAGCAGGGTCACGATCTGGCCGGCGCGGACTTCGAGGCTGACACCGCGGATCGCCATGATCGGACCGTAGTAGGTCTCGATATTGCTCAGCTCGAGCAGGGGAGACTCAGCCATCGACAGCCTCCATGGCAGGTTCTTCGTCGCCCAGGTAGGCTCGCAGCACGTCGGGGTGCTGCTGCACTTCAGCCGGCAGTCCGGTGGTCAACACCCTGCCGTCGGCCATGGCCATCACCCGGTCCGAGACCTGGCGCACCAGGTTCATATCGTGCTCCACCAGGATGATCGTGGCGCCGAAGTCTTGGTTGATGTCCTCGATCCAGAAGGCGACATCCTCGGTCTCCTCGGGATTCAGTCCCGAAGAAGGCTCGTCCAAAAGCAGCAGCTTGGGCTGCAGACACAGAGCTCGGCCCACCTCCACCAGTTTGCGAATGCCGTAGGGCAGGCCGGCGATGACGCGGTCGCGGTAGTGCTGCAGGTCCAATAGGTCGATCACGTCCTCGGCGACGCGGCGGAAGTCGAGCTCCTGGCGGCGCACCACCGGGGTGAACAGCAACTCCTGGAGCAGATGGGTGCGTCGGTGCACGTGGCGACCAATCAGGAGGTTCTTGAGGACCGTATCGTGCTCGAAGAGCTCGGTGTTTTGGAAGGTGCGAGCGATGCCGGCCCGAGCGACGCCGTGGGGCGGGATTTGGGTGATGTCTCGCCCCTCGAACAGCATCCGGCCGCCGGGCTCACAGTCGTACAGGCGGCTGATCAGATTGAGCACGGTGGTCTTGCCGGCGCCGTTGGGGCCGATGATGGAGAAGACCTCACCTTGCTGGAGGCGGAAGCCGACGTCGCGCACGGCGTAGACGCCGCCGAAGTGGAGGTTGAGGTCAATCGCCTCGAACAGCTGGCTCATCGGAGCCGGTCCGTGCGCAGGAAGGCCTTCTGCCGCTTGTGGGTCGCCCGACGGTAGAGCGGGAACTCTTCGAAGAACTGGCGGATCTTGCGCCAGCGGCCGTAGATCCCCAGCGGCTCGTAGATCAAGAAGAGGATCAAGATCAGGCCGAAGAGTCCGGGCTCCAGCCCCGGCATCTGCGCCACCGCAGGCGGCAACACGTCGCGGGCCATGGCGATGCCCTGGGGCAGCAGGCCGATAAAGATGGCGCCGTAGATCACTCCGTGCAGACTGCCCAGGCCGCCCACCACCACCATCAGGAGTAGCTGGATGGACAGCAGCAGGGTGAAGGCATCCGGTGCCAGGTAGCTCAGCTTGTGGGCGAACAGCCCGCCGGCCAGGCCGGTGAAGCCGGCCGACAAGGCGAACGACAGCGCTTTGGCCTTGGCCAGATCGATGCCCATGCTTTGGGCTGAGACCTCGGAATCGCGCACCGCGATGAAGGCGCGCCCGGTCGGGCCGCGCAGCAGGTTCATCGCCGCTAGCAAAGACAACACCAGGACGAGGAGGCAGGTGAAGTAAAACGCCACTGGCGTGCCCAGATCGAGCCCAAGCCAGCGCGCCGGCGGCACCGGCATGCCGCGATAGCCTCCGGTGACCGAGTCCCAGTGGGCGATGACCTGCTCGACGATGACGGCGAAGGCCAGGGTGGCGATGGCCAGGTAGATACCGGTCATGCGAAGGGTCGGTCGACCCAACGCCGCGCCGGCCGCCGCGGCGAGCAAGCTGCCGGCGATCAGGGCTATCGGCCAGGGCCAGCCCTGGTCCAACAGGAAGGCGTGGGTGTAGGCGCCGATGGCCAGGAAGGCGGCGTGGCCTAGGCTGACCAGGCCGGTGTAACCCACCAACAGCATCAGGCCAATACCGGCGATGGCGTAGATGAACACAAAGCTGAGCTCGCCGAGGTAGAAACCGGGAAGCACCGTCGGTGCGACCAGGAGGGCCAGCGCCAACAGGGCGTACCAGAAGCGCTGCCCGTCGTGCCGGAAGAGGTCGACGTCTTGACCGTAGGAGGTCTTGAACAGGAAGCGCATCAGACCTTCTTGGCCTGGATGGTGGCGAACAGTCCGTGGGGCCGGACGACCAGGATGATCAGCAGCAGCACATAGGCGCTGGTGTCGGCGAAGCCGGTAGAGACCATGCCGACGAACTGCTCCAGCACCCCGACCAGCAGCCCACCCAGCATCGCCCCGCGCAGGTCGCCGAAGCCGCCGACGATGGCCGCCGCGAACGCCTTGATGCCGAGGAAGCCCATCATCGGATCGATCA
>JBCCGX010001003.1:0-3977 GCA_039029035.1 Acidobacteriota bacterium
CCGTCTTCCCGGAACTCGATCGTGCTTTCGTCGTCGACGGCTTGCCACCTGCCGAGGGGCGTTTGTGGGTTCGACGCCGCGCGCTTCGCGGCCCTGGTTTCATCCGTCAGATCCCGGACCGCAGCCTTGAGTGCGTGCACTTCGTTGCGCAATGCGCCGATTTCCGGCTGGAGATCCTCGCTCGGCCCGCTGTTGAAGAAAACCCACACAATGACAATGATCAGTGCCAGCTTGCCATAGCTCAGTTTCCCTGATCCGGATCCGTTGGCCTGCTCACTCATGATACGACCTCCCTTTCAGTACCCGAGGATGTTATTCATGCTCTGAGACTATGCTGATCACTGGCTGTCGTTCCACCGTCTGGAAAGCACGTGTAGCCGCGACCAGCGGGTCTGCGTCTGTGAAGGATCGTGTCAGGAGTCCAAGGGATCATCGCACCAGTCGGTACCGGAGTCGGTCTAGCTGAGGAAGGCGAGTTGAACGATGCGAAGAGGGGCGAGAACCCTGCTGCTTAAGATGCCGTGCTCATGAGCCCGAAGCCGACGACCCAGCCCAGGTTGGACAGGGCGGCCAGAGATGGTTACGGTCGCGACGACTGACTGGAGGAGCTTTCCCGTGACGAGCTGATTGCGCTCGTTCGACAGCAGCAAGACGAGCTCGCGTCCCTCCGGGCTTCTGCACACGCGACTACCCGGAGGGCGGCCGGGATCAGGCGACCCTGACCGATGTCTTTCGCTGGATCGCCCAGGACCTCGAGGCCGCCGGTGAGGCGATGGCGGCACGAGACAGAGCCTTCGAGCGTTGCCTGGCCGAGACACGGCGGCGCCAGCTTCGCGATCGTCTGGCGAAGGAGCTCTACCGCGAGTTGTGTTGGACTCGCCGTTGCTTCATCGGCCAGCTGGGCTACAAGGAGGGCTGCGCTTACCTGGGCTCCAGGGGCCGACGCCACGCGATCCGGTCGCCCTGTTAGCGTGGGCGCAGCAGGCCGCCGGAGTGCTCGCCGATAGCGAGAAGCGCCGCGGCCGGCCGCGCAAGGAGACCCCGATCGATGCCTACTCCGACCTGGTTCAACGGGTGCTTGGCGAGGAGCGTCCCGATAGCGCCCAGCCGGAGGCCGCGGAGAGAAAGGCAGGTTTGCCGGCCGTTGCCGAAGGGGCGCATGAGTCGATCGTCGACATCGCGCCGGAGCGCGAAGCCGTCCAGGCTGCGAACGAGCGCTCGACGAGCGCCGCAAGCGGCGACCCGGGCGACTTGGAAGGCTGCTCGAGAGTCGGAGGCGGCTCGCCCGAGCTCGAGGCAGAGCCTTCGAAAATCGGCAACGGCTTGCCCGAGCTCTCTGACGGCCCTTGGAAAACTGAAAACGGCTCGCGCGAGCTCTCAGGAGGCGCCGAAAAAAATCGAAAAGGCCTTGCCCGAGCCGCCGGAAGCCGATCGAAAAATCGGAAAAAGGCTCCGCAAGTCGAGGTGCTCGCCTGCAAGCCCCGCCTTTGCCAGCAGTTGCGCCGGTCAAGTGCCATCGGCGCCGGCGACGCCGCGTCGTCCTCGGCCTCGATCCGCGACGGCGTGGCTCGACCCCCGCCCGGCGCTCGATCCTTCGTCGAGCACAAGCCATCGGGCGAAGACGGCGGAGCCGCTGTGGTGGCAACGGTGGAAGGGCGTCCTCTCGGGATCGAGCTGGTGCCCATAATCGCCCTCCTAAGCGTTCGCGGACGCGGCGGAGCGCTGGGGTTTTGAAGCGAGGTGCTTCTGTGGGGCCCGACTAAGAGCCTAGCCGCGACCTGACCTCAGCGAACCAAGATGCCTCCGGCGAGCCCAGGCCTCAGGCGCGAACCCCGCCTGCTAAGATGCCTGGCTCATGAGCCCGAAGCCGACGACCCAGCCCAGGTTGGACAGGGCGGCCACCGAGGGTGACGGTCACGAAGACCCACTGGAGGAGCTCTCCCGTGACGAGCTGATGGCGCTTGCTCGACGGCAGCAAGAGCAGCTCTCGTCCGTCCTGGTTCCTGAGCGGGCACCGCAGTTAGGGCGCTCGGAAGAAGCGCTCCGTCTCAGCCGATTTGCCATCGACAATGTCGCGGAGTCGATGTTCACGGTGGCGGAGGATGGGCGGATCTTGGACGTCAATGCAACGGCGTGCCGTCGCCTCGAATACACCGTCGACGAGCTCTGTGGCATGACAGTATTCGATTTCGACGAACAGTTTCCGCCGGAGGTTTGGCCCGGGTTTTGGAGAGAGCTCGAAACGAATGGCTCGATGATTTTTGACAGCGTCCATCGATCCAAGAGTGGCCAGCTCTTCCCGGTCGAGATCACGGCGTCTCACTTCGAGTTCGAAGGGGCAGCGTATGCCTGCTCGTTCGTCCGCGATGTCAGCGAGCGCAAGCAGGCGGAGAAGAGGCTGCGTCTGACCCGTTTCGCCGTCGACCAGTCCCAGGAAGCGATCTTCACCGTTTCGGCGGAAGGCCGTATCTTGGACGTCAACGACACGGCCTGTTCGCGCTTGGGCTACTCACGCGAAGAGTTGCAGGAGATGGGGACTGCCGGATTCGACCTCCGCTACCGGCCTGAGATCTGGCCAGGTCACTTCGAGAAGATCAAGCGTCTCGGCTCGATGCTGATCGAGAGCACGCATCGGACCCGGGAGGGACGCGTTTTTCCGGTTGAGATTCATGAGGTCTACTTCGAGTTCGAGGGTGAAGATTATTGTGTTTCTTCCGTCATCGATATCAGCGAGCGCAAACGCGTCGAAGAGAACCGGGCGGCCTTCCGCGAGGCGCTGAGAGAAAAGAATCTGGCTCTTCAGGCCCAGAACGAAGAGCTCGAGGTGACGAATGCTGAGATGGAACGGTTTGTTTATACCGTTTCCCACGACCTGAAATCGCCCTTGGTGACGATCAAAGGGTTTATCGGCCTACTTGCTCGTGATGCCGCAGCAGGCAATATAGAGCGATTGCAACACGACCTCGAAAGAATTTCTATCGCTGCCGACAAGATGTATCGCCTGCTCGAGGAACTGCTCGAGCTGTCACGGGTTGGACGAGTGGTCAATGCGATGGAGCGGGTTCCGGTAGGCGATTTGGTCAACGAAGCTCTCGAGCTGCAGTCTTCGCAACTGGAAAAGAAACAGGTCGAGGTCGTTGTCGAGCCGGAGCTGCCGGATATGTGGTGTGACCGCGTTCGCTTGCAGGAAGTCGTGCAGAACCTGATCGAGAACGCAGTCAAGTTTCTCGGCTCACAGCCCGCGCCACGATTAGAGATCGGTGCGGAGCAGCAAGCTGAAAGTACTGTGTGCTACGTGCGAGACAACGGCATCGGGATCGAAGCGAAGTATCAAGACAAGGTTTTTGGCCTGTTCGAGCGGCTGGATCAAACGATCGACGGCACGGGCGTCGGCTTGGCCCTGGTGCGGCGGATCATCGAGGTCCATGGGGGGCGGGTCTGGATCGAGTCCGAGGGCAAGGATCAAGGGACGACGGTCTACTTCAGCCTGCCACGTACGCCTTGAGCCCCTTGGCGCCCATGCGGTCTCCCCAGCGAGTTCGCACGGGCGCGGCAAAGCGCGGAACGCGGACTCAGGGGCTGATGATGGGCGCCGCGCAGGAGAAGGCCATGAACGATGGATCGCCGACGAATCGGCAGTAGGATGCTTTGCCACTGTCGTCGACGTCGGCCATGAAGATCGGCATGTTGGCGTAGCCCAAGTCGAGTCCCGCGCTGTTGACGTTGTATTGGCCGACGGTGCCGCTGGCCGTGGCGGTGGTGCAGGAAAGGAACGGTGCGTGGTAGTCGCCGACGAATCGACAGTAGTCGGCACGGCCGTCGGCCATGAACCGCGACCGGTGACCGTACCCCAGGTCGAGTCCCGAGCTGTTGATGTCGTATTGGCCGAAGCCGGCCGGCTGCTCTTGTACGAGCCACCTGGCGTCTCTTCCAGCGCCTCGTCTAGCCACAGGTCTTCGGGTATCAGAGGCTCGCTC
>JBCCGX010001004.1:0-3977 GCA_039029035.1 Acidobacteriota bacterium
GCGAGACCGATCGCTGCCGTCGATGCCGGCCGAGGATGCGTGCCGCCGCCTCCCGCGCCCGGTGGAAGGTGGTCTGAGGTTCGTCCTTCACCGGCCCGGAGTGTAACGGATCGGGGCATCTCGCCATACGGGGGTGACAGCGACCTCAACGGTTCGGCTGGGCGGCCCTCGGGCCTGCCGCGGCCGACGGAACGCATCGAATCCCAGTGAGCGGATCTGGAAAGGAGACAGCATGTTTGCAATCGATACCCAGCGCCTCGTCTGCCGGACCACGGCAATCTTCTGCAGCCTCACCCTGGTGTTGGCCGCCTGGACCCCGGCTTTGGCCGACGAAGGCCCGTCGGAGAAAATTGTTCCGCAACCGACGTTCTTCCTCGACGACACGGACGGCGGCGATGACCCGTTCAAGGGCGGCTGTCACTGGCATTACCGGGACAAGGTTTGCAGTGCCAACAAGATGTTCTTCTCCGGCGACACCTGCGACGGCAACATCCTGTACGAGTGGACCAACCAGCACTGCCACGAGGTAGAAGACGACAAGAAGCGCTACGACTGTGCGGAAGAGTGCAAGAAGCGGGGGAGCACCGGCACCTGTGTGGAGCTGCCCAATCACTGTGGCACCAACATGCCCTCGGCGGCCTGCGAGTGCCGAGAGTAGAAGCGGTTGATGCGAGGTATTGCCATGTTGCAACTGACAGTGTTGAAAAAGACAGCGACCCTGACCCTCTGTTTGCTCCTTGTTTTGGCCGCCACGCCCGCCGGGGCTGAGGAGGCCGCCCCCGCTCCCTTGCTCCTGATTTTCGACGCCTCGGGCTCGATGTGGGGGCAGATCGAAGGTGAGAACAAAATCGTCATTGCACGCCGGGTCTTGGGCGAGCTGGTCGACGGTCTGCCCGACGCTTCGGAGGTCGGCCTGGTGGCCTACGGTCACCGTAAAGAGGGCGACTGCGACGACATCGAAACCGTCGTGCCCCTCGGTGCCCTCGACAAAGCGACGCTGAAGACGACCGTCGACGGCCTCAATCCGAAAGGCAAGACGCCGATCACCAAGTCGGTGCAGCAGGCGTTCGACGTGGTGCGCCAGCAGGAGGGTGGCGCCACCGTCATCCTGGTCAGTGACGGCCTGGAGACCTGTGGTGGCGATCCGTGCGCGGCGGTGCGGCTGGCCAAGGAGCAGGGCGTCGAGTTCATCCTGCACGTGGTTGGCTTCGACGTGGCGGGGGAGGACGTCTCGCAGCTCGAGTGCGCTGCCCAGGCCGGCGGCGGCCTGTTCACCAGTGTCGAAAACGCCGATGGGCTCGGTGCCGCCCTCGAGGCCGCCGTGGCCCTGCCGGTCGACGCGCCGATCGGCCGGCTGGCGGTCAAGGCGATCGCCGACGGCGAGTTGCAAGACGTCAGCGTTCGCGTCTGGCACCCCGACGGCGACGAGGTGGCAGTGGCCCGGACCTACGAGAGCGAGGACACCAACCCGAGCTCGATTCCCCTGCCCGACGGTACGTTCGAGGTCCGTGTGCTGGCGGTCGGCCTCGAGGGCGATATCGAACGGCGCTTCGAGGTCGAGATCACCGAAGGCTCGACAGCGGAGAAGACGGTCGACTTCTCGACCGGCGAGATCTCGGTCGGCGTGACCAAGAACGACGGCAGCTTGTCCGACGCCACCTATTCCATCCGTGTCGCCGGCACGACCAAAGAGGTCGCCCGCGGCCGCACCTACACCTCGGCCAAGAACAACCCCCGGACGGTGCGGCTCACCGCCGGGGCCTACGACGTCTCAGTCAAATCGGTCGAGATCGAAGGCAAGCCGACTCATGAGCTCGGCACGGTCGAAGTCGAACCGAGAGGCAAGGTCGAGCTCAACCACGCCTTCGAGAGCGGCGTGCTGCGCGTCGGGGCGACCCAGGACGGTGCGTTGGTCGACGTGACGGTCGGCGTCGTCGATACTGCGACCGGCAAGCCGGTGGCCCAGGGGCGGACCTACACCAACCCGAAGTCGAACCCCAAGACCTTCGAAGTCGCGCCAGGACGTTACCGAGTGAGCTTCAAGGCCGTGCGCCTCGAAGGTAAGCCGAGGCAGCAGGTCGAAGTCGTCGTAGAGGCGGGCCAGACCGTCGAGCAGGTGGTGGACTTCGGGTCCTGAGGGCGATCCGATCCACTCACTGCACGATTCCACTCCAGGCCATGGTGTCCCCGGACTCGAATCCGTCGAGGAAAATCAGCGTCGAGAACTCGAAGGCCCCGGCATCGCAGGCCAGCGTTCCGTCGCCGTCGCCGTCGAAGGGCCGAGGAATGCTGCGTTGGTCTGTGGCCGGGCACGACCCGGCCACCGCTGCGTCGATCGCCGGACTGCCGAAGAGCAGCGGGTAGACCAGGGTGGGGCCGCCATGATCGCCGAGCGGTCCCAACCCGAGATCCGGCACATGGGTCTGGTCTGTGGCGTCGACGAGGTTGCAGGTGTCTCCGGGGCTCTCGAGGTTGCCACCACCGCTCGTGATGTCACCGCCGCAGGTGCCTTCGATGACGCTGTTGGTGATCGTCATGGTGCCACCGTAGAAGTTCACGCCGAGAGTGCCGAAGCCGGTGTTCTCGCTCACAGTGGTATGGATGAGATGGAGCGACGAGCCCTCGTCGACGGACGCGCCGGCCGAGTTACCGGCGGAATTGCCGCTCACCGTCGTGTTGATCACCGTCACGTTCCCGAAGCTGTGGATCCCTCCGGCGACGTCCGCATCGTTGTTGATGAC
The DNA here is from genome assembly GCA_039029035.1 of Acidobacteriota bacterium. Lineage (GTDB taxonomy): Bacteria > Acidobacteriota > Thermoanaerobaculia > Multivoradales > J023 > JAAELT01. Next base: position 2,742 of record JBCCGX010001004.1, read on the forward strand.
GGTCGAGCTCTCGATCACGAATGGGAAGCTTCTGATGGAGACGCCGCCCCCCGACCCCAACGGCGCGGCGGTGGCTGAGTTGCCGGAGATGGTCGAGAATTCGATCGTTCCCGTTCCGCCGCGTGTCGCGATGCCACCACCGTAGTCAGCGAGGGTCGTATTGTCGACAATCTCGCAGTGCGTGATCGTAATGGTCCCGCGGACCACGTAGACCCCCCCGCCATCACCGGAGCCCGGTCCAGGGATGTTCGGTGCCACACCGCCTCGGATCGTGAGGTTCGACAAGGTTCTGGTCGTGGTCGAGTCGCCGCCCAGGTGCAGCACCCGATCCAGGCCGCCGCCGTCGATGATCGTGGCACCCGGACCGGAGCCGTGGATCTCTGTGTCTTCCAGCACATCGAGGTCACCCGTCAGGTTGCCGTCTTCCTCGGCCCCGGGGATCGTCAGCAGGTACGTCCCCGTGGGTACCGCGATCAAGTCGACCATGGGCGCCGGATCGCCAGGGAAGCAAGCATCGACTGGCAGGTTGGTATTCGCCGCCTGAATCGCCTCGCGCAACGTGCAGTTGCCGTTGGGGCCCTGGTCGAGGTCGTCAGCCGTGTCGTTGACCGGAATGACGGCCGCCCCGAGGGGGCTGGCGAAGCCGTGGAACGTCAGAGCAGCCAGAATAAACAGCACTCCAGTCCCGCGAGGCCGGGCAGTCCTTGTCACTTCGTACATCATGTCAGATCCTTCTCTGTGATCAAGTGCACCCCTCCGGGGTAACGAAAACTTAAACGGCGCGCTGCAACCCCGGCCTTAGCGCTGGCCTGGCCGATGATTCGCTGCGTCTCAGAGATCGCCTACCACCCTGCGTGGCAGGCCCTAATCAAAGGAGGCGAAATTCACCCGTAGACGTGCTCAAAGAAGGCTCGGAGTAGCGCTACTTTTCGATCCCGCCTAGACGGCCCAAACGAAGGCGAGACAATTCTTGTCAAAGAAGGTGTCAAAGCACGGCTTCGTAAGCCCGTCAGAGTGAGGCACAAGCAGCCACCGGTCGGTCAGCGACTGCGATCAGGTTCTGGCACATTCCTTGCTCATTCCAAGCTCATTCAGAGATCCAGAAAGGGATCGCGAATCCATGACATTTGGAGGGCCACGGGTGTTGAGAGAGCTGATTCCGAGACTGATCGGGCTGACCTCCACCGACGACGCGGAAGTGGCTCGCCGAGCAGTCAACTCGCTGCAGAGTCTCGA
>JBCCGX010001005.1:0-3977 GCA_039029035.1 Acidobacteriota bacterium
GCGGTGCGGCCTGACACCCCTAAGGCGAGAAGCTCTCGCCAACCGGCTCAAATGGAATGAAAAAGTTATTCAGTCGCCGAGATCGAGGCCGGCTTCGACGAGCAGACGCTGGAGCTCGGGCTGGCGCCAGCCGGTGGCGAGCAGGCGTTCGGCGACCGACTGGGCCTCGTTGGGGCGACCGAGGAGGAGGAGGGCTTTGGTTAGAGCCTCCAGGGTGCGCGGAACCTCGGTCTCGGCCGCGAAGGGGGTGACGATCGCGACGGCCTCGGAGAGATGGGTCGCGGCCGACGAGTCGAGCCCTGCCGGCTGCTCGAGCCCGGACTGCTGTTCGACCAGCGCCAGGTCGACCAGGCCGGCCGCCAACCGGCCCTGCTGCTGGCGGTTGCCGGGTGGTTGTTTCGCCACCGCCCGTCGCCAGCTGGCCACCGCCCCTTGCGCCAGGAGCAGTGCCTCGCCGGACCGATCGCGCTCGGCGAGCGTGCGGGCCAGCAGCTGCTGGGTCAAGGCGCGGTGGAAATGATCCTCGGGGAGCTGGTTCTGCCGGATCTCGAGCGCCCGGCGCAACGCTGACTCGGCTTCTGCCAGTCGATCCTGGGCGCGGTAAGTACTGCCCAGGTAGTGCAGTGACGCCGCCAGGAAAAGGCTGTCGGAGCCGAAGATCGTCTCGAGCTGATCGCGGGCCAGGACGAGGTGGCGCTCGGCACCGGCGAAATTGCCCCGATCATGCAGCAGATAGCCTACGTTGTGGTGATGGACTGCGCGGTGGGCATGCTCTGCCGGCAGGGTGTCGCGAAAGATCGCCGCGGCACGCTGCAGCATGGCCTCGGCCGCGTCGAGGCGGCCGAGATGCTGCTGCATCGTGGCCTGCTTCATCAACGTGACGCCGAGCCAAGGGTGTAGGCTGCCCAGGGAGCGCTCGTAGATCTCCGCTGCCCGGAGGTAGGAGGCGGCGGCGGCGCGGGTTTCACCCAGGCGCTCCAGCACTCCGGCGCGGTTGTAGGCCAGAGTCGCCAGATCAGGGTGGTCCTTGCTCAGAAAGGACCGTCCCAGTCTCTCCGCCCGACGCAGCATCGCCTCGCCGTCTTCGAGCTGGCCGCGCTGGCCCAGGACGGTGCCGAGGCTGCCGAAGGCTTCCATGCGCTCGCGCACCACGGGCTCCTCGACCTGGCGCAGCTGGCGCAGACTCTGGCGCAGAGCGCCTTCGGCGGCCTCCAACTGGCCGAGGCCCAGCAAAGCATCGCCGAGCTGGCGATAAGCCCGGCCCAGTGTCTTACCGTCGGGTGAGGTCGCGTGGCGGATGTCGAGCGCTCGTCGCGCGGCCTGTACCGCTCGATCGAATTCGGCGGCACGGATGTCGAGATCAGAGATCGCGGTCAGCGAGTCGGCGACCAACGGGTGATTCGGCCCATGCAGCTGCTGCCGTAGTTGCAGCGAGCGCGCCAGGGCCTGCCGGGAGTCCTCGTACAAGCCGAGGCGGGCCGAGATCCTGCCGATCGACTCCAGCAGGGTCGCCTGAATCTCCGGTTGCCCTTCGAGCTGCTCTTCCGAGCGCTGGCGACCGAGCTGCAGCAGCTCCTTGGCCGACAGAGTATCGGCCTGGATCTGTCCGGGGTCCGCCAGGCTGAAGATCTCGATCATGTAGTCGACCACTTGCCGAGCCTTGTCGCGCTCGCCGCGTGCCGCGTCGCGCTGGGCTTGCAGCAGGTGCGATTGGCGCAAGGTCGAGAGCGTGAAGCCGACCCCGGCCGCCAGCAGCAGGAGGACGACCACCGTACCGATCCAATGGCGCTTGAGGAACTTGCCCAGGCGGTAGGTGGTGGAGCCGCGGCGAGCCAGCACCGGCAGGCCACGCAGGGTGCGGCTCAGGTCGTTCGACAGCTCCACCACCGTGCCGTAGCGATGCTCGGGCTCGTCGCGCAGGGCCTTGGCCAGGATGCAGTCGAGATCGCCCCGCAGGGTGCGACGCAGCTGATCCGGCGACAGATCACAGTGAATCGGCTGGGCGGCGACGGCGACCGCTTCGCTCGCCGGCCGGAATGGCGCGTGGCGCAACCCGAGAGCTGGCGCGTCCGCGTCGTCGTCACCAGGCTCCCCGGGCAGAGCGCCGGTGAGGAGCCGGTGGAGCAGCACCCCGAGGCTGTAGACATCACTGGCGCTGGTGATCGCCTGACCGGCGATCTGCTCGGGACTCGCATAGCGTGGCGTCAGCGCCCGCAGCCCGCTGGAGGTGCGTTCCGGCGCGCCGGGGGCCGTCGGGTCGAGGAGCTTGGCGATGCCGAAGTCGAGCAGCTTCGGCACTCCTTCGGCGGTGACGAAGATGTTGCTCGGCTTGAGATCGCGATGGACTACCAGATTGCGGTGGGCGTACTCGACCGCAGCACAGACGTCGCGAAAGAGCTCGAGCCGCTGCTCGAGGCTCGCCTCCACCCGGTCGCAATAGGTGGTGATCGGTTCGCCTTCCACCCGCTCCATGACGAAGAAAGGTCGCTCGTCGTCGGTTTCGCCGCCATCGAGCAGACGAGCGATGAAGGGATGATCGAGCCGCGCCAGGATCTGGCGCTCCTGGCGGAAGCGCTCCGCCTGGCCACCCAAGCCGCGGTGCAGCACCTTCACCGCCACGGCCTGCTGGAAGCCCTCCCGGCGTTCGCCGAGGTACACCGTACCCATACCGCCTCACCGAGGCGGCCGGTGATGCGGAACGCGCCGACCGTTGCCGGCCGACTCTCGCTCACCGGCGGCTGTTCGAGGAATTCCCCCGCCGCCTCGTGGCTGTCGAGCAGCGATTCGAGCTCTTCTCGCAGGTCGCCGTCCTCGCCGCAAGCGGCGCTAAGAAAGCGCTCGCGCTCTTTGCCGCGCAAGTTCAGAGCACCCTCGAAGAGGGTCTCCAAATGCTGCCAGCGATCACTCGAGACTGGCGCGTCGGGCTCGCTCTTCGAGCCGGCTCCCCCTGCAAGCGGCTCGCTCTTCATGATACTTCGCTCATCAAACCACGGCGCGCAGAGCGCGGTAGAGCCAGGCCTTGGTCAACGCCCACTGGCGCACCACGGTGGCGCGCGACCTGCCCAGGGCGGTGGCGGTTTGCTCGAGCGACAGTCCGGCAAAAAACCGTAGCTCGACCAGCTTCACCTTCTCCGGGTCGATCGCTGCCAGGCGCTGCAGCAGATCGTCGAGCTCGATCAGCTCCTGGGGCCGATCGAGGGAGGTCTCACCCAGCCGTTCCAGGGGGATGTGGGGGCTGCCGGCGCCGCGCTTGGCGTAGAGGCTGCGGCGCGCATGATCGACCAGCAGGCGGCGCATCGTGCGCCCGGCGATGCCGAAGAACTGACCGCGGTTCCTCCAATCGATCCGGTCGTGGCCGATGAGCCGCAGGAAGGTCTCGTGCACCACGTCGGTCGTCTGCAGAGTCAAGCCCTCCGGTTCGTTGTTGAGGAAGCGCCGGGCGATCCGTCGCAGCTCGTCGTAGACCAGCGGCAGCAGCTGCTCGAGACTGGCTGTGTCGCCACGGCTCCACGAGCCGAGCAGAGCGGTAATGTCGGCCGGCTCGGCGCCCAGGGTAGCCTTCATGATGCGTCTCCTTGGCGCGGTGGACGTTCCGTGGGCATCGCCCCGGCCTTGGGCATCGCCCCGGCCTCGACCACGGCGCGTGCCCGCTCCAAGACCTTCTCGCGCAGCGCCGCGGGTGCCAGGACTTGCACCGTCAGACCGAGCCCGAGAACGGTCTGCACGGCTTCTTCCTCGATGTCGAACCGGTAGCGGATGCAGTGCCAGTCCCCTTCCTCCCGGACCCCTTGCAAGCGCCAGCCACGGCCGGCCTGCTCGAGCCAGGGCAAGGCTTCGGCGCGCACGCGTAACTCAGTGTCGTAGCGCGGCAGGCGCCGGCGAAACGCCGCGGTCGAGCTTTTCCAGTAGGCCGCCAGATCGAAGTCGGCCGGCCGCTCGGCGAGCGCATCGAGGCTCTCGACCTGCGAGATACGCGA
>JBCCGX010001006.1:0-3975 GCA_039029035.1 Acidobacteriota bacterium
AGCGGAAGGAAACTTCGGATGCAGCAGGCTGCCGTCCGGGATGACCACGTGGAGCAGGGGATAGAAGCCATCGTTGAACAGGATCTGCGGGTCGAAGACCATGATCAGGTAGACCCCGATGAACATCTTGAACATCTCTTCATTGAGATAGAAGTTGATCGGGCCGACGGCCTGCGGATCGGTGCCACTCCAGTCGAAGTAGGCGTGATCCCCTTCGCGCCAGATGGTCAGTTTCATCTTGTACGGGCCGTTGCCCAGGCCGTCGTCGTCAACCCAATCCTCGAACGACTGCGGCTCCTCTGGGATGTTCTGCAGAATCAGGGCCGACATCGCCCGGTAGGTGCGTTGCAGCATCGCCTCACAGGCGGCGAGGTAAGTGTCCTTGCCGAAGCGCTCGCACAGCTCGACGACCCGTTTCTCTGCCGTACGGCATCCGGCGACGATGCCCATGATGTCGGCCCGGCTCATCTCCGGCAGGCGCACATTGTTGAGGATCAGGCGAAAAACATCCTCCACCGGCTCGCCGCGGCGGAAGATCTTGATCGGTGGGATGCGCAGGCCCTCGCCGAAGATGGTCTTGGCGCCAGTGGGCAGCGAGCCGGGCAGCGGGCCGCCGGCGTCCATCTGGTGGCCGAACATGCTCGACCAGCCGACGATCTCTTCGTCGTAGAACAACGGCACACAGATCAGGAAGTCGTTGACGTGGGAGATCGCGCCGCCGCATTTATAGGGGTCCGAGGTGAGAATCACGTCGCCCGGCTCGATCACCTCGTCGTAATCCTCCATCATCTGGGCGATGTAGGAGCCGAACTGACCGACGACCATACGTCCCTGGGGATCGGTGATCATCGGGAACTCGTCGTGCTGCTCACGGATCACCGGGCTCATGGCGGTGCGGAAAAGCACCGCGTCCATCTCGTGGCGCGCGTTGCGCAGCGCCCCTTCGATGATGTCGAGGGTGATCGGATCGATCTCGATGTCGGGGATCTGGGCTATCTTGACGCCTCGCATAGATTAGGCCTCACCGTTCGGATTGATCAGGATGTTGGAGTAACGGTCGACCTCGGCGGTAAAGCCGTGCAGTACGACGGTGGTGGAGTCGAACTCGGTGATCACCGCCGGGCCCTCGATGCGGTTGCCTGTCGCGAGCTTTGCTCGATCGTAGATCTTGGTCGGCACCCAATCGCCCTCGAAGTACACCTTGTGCTCGTCAACCACCGCGCCGGAGGCATCGGCGCCGGCGTCCGCACCGGCTTCGGCCAGGCGCGGCTCGGGGACCTTGCCGACGCCGACGGCGCGCAGGTTGACGACCTCACACTCGGAGTCCATGCGGAAGCCGTAGAGCTGCTCGTGGGCCTCGTTGAAGCGCCGTTCGAGCAGCGCGATACCTTCCGATTCGAGAGCCTCGAGGCGGACATCGATCGGAATCTCGTACCCTTGTCGGTAGTAGCGAAGGTCGACGCCGTAAGAGATCTGTCGCCGGTCCTCGGCCTGGCCCTCGCGCTCCAGCCAGGCCACGGCCTCCTGGCCGAGCTCGCGCAGGATGCCGGTGATCTCTGCGCTCGAAGTCTGGCCGGTGGTGCGGATCAAGGTGCGGGCGAACTCCTCCCGGAAGTCGGCCACCAGATCGCCGTTGGCGCACAAGAGACCCGGGCCAGGTGGGATCAGCACCGGGAAGGAGCCCATCAGGGCGGCGACGGCATTGGCATGCAGCGGCCCGGCGCCACCGAAGGCGACCATGGCGAAGTCGCGTGGGTCGTAGCCTCGTTGCACCGAGACCAGCCGCAGGGCGCCGGCCATGTTCTCGTTGACGATGTCGAGAATGCCCTGGGCCGCCTGGTGCACGTCGAGGTCGAGGGCATCGCCGATTTGCTGCACCGCAGTTTTGGCGGCTTCGGCGTCGAGGGTCATCTCGCCGCCGAGCAGGCTGGGCGGCAGGTGGCCGACCACGACATTGGCATCCGTAACCGCTGGGGCGGTCCCACCCTTGCCGTAGCACGCCGGTCCGGGATCAGCACCGGCCGACTCGGGACCGACGCGCAGCGCCTTGGTGATCTCCGGCACGTGTGCGATCGAGCCGCCGCCGGCACCCACCGAGTGCACGTTGACGCTCGGCACCTTGACGCGAAAGTGGCCGAGCTCGGTCTCCCGCGCCAGGGTCGGCTGGCCGTGCTGGCAGAGGGCGACGTCGGTCGAGGTACCGCCCATATCGAAGGTGAGGATGTCTTCAAAGCCCGCTCGCTTGGCCACTGCCAACGCCCCGGCGACGCCGCCCGACGGGCCGGAGAGGATGCCGTAGACTGGCTTCTCGCGCGTGATCTGGGTACTCATCAGGCCGGCGTCGGAGCGCAGGATGTTGACCGCACAGCGAATCTCCTGCTCGTGGAAGGCCTCTTCCAGATTCTTGATGTAGCCCGAGACTTTGGGGCGGACATAGGAGTTCATACAGGCGGTGAGGGTGCGCTCGTACTCGCGAAACTCGGGCAGCACGTCCGAGGAGAGGGTGACTGGGAAGCCGGGATAGAGCTCCTGGATGATGCCGCCGATCTGGCGCTCGTGGTCGGCGTTGGCGTAGGAGTTGATCAGCGACACCGTGAGCGACTCGACCCCGGAATCGACCAGGTCTTGGACGATCCCCTGCACTTGCTCACGGTCGACCGGTGCCACGACATCGCCGCGGGCGCCCATGCGCTCGGCCGCTTCGCGGGTGTCCTCCAGCGCCGCCGGTGGATCGGGCTTGACCATGATCATCCAGCCGGCCAGGGGCCCCGGGGTCTGGGAGCGCGCCAGGTGCAGAATCTGACCGAAGCCCTGGGTGGTGATCAGGCCCACCCGGGCGCCCTTGGACTCCAGGACGGCGTTGGTCGCCACCGTGGTGCCGTGCATCACGTAGCCTAGCTCGGCGGGGGCCACGCCACTCTCGCCGAGGATGCGCCGGACGCCGTTGAGGACCCCCTGAGAAGGGTCTGCCGGGGTCGATGGCGTTTTCACTCGGTAGAGCTGGCCGCTCTCGTCGTGAACCAACATCAAGTCGGTGAATGTGCCACCGACATCTACACCGAGGCGATACGCCATGGTTGCTCCTCACGGGTCTGGGCCGGCCCTGGCATTCGGACTCGCTGAGTATCGTCGTAGCGGTTGGATCGGCCAATTGTTATAGAAATAAGACCTTTGGAGTGTAGCGAGCCGTCGCGGCGAGTGTCAAGCAAGAACCTCACGCGCCGCGCGGACTCCGGAGACAAGGGCGCCTTCCATGCCCGGGGCGTCGAGCTCGGTGTGCTCGCCGGCGAAGTGGATGGGGCCGACCGGCTGAGCGATCTGTGGGGCGAACTGGCGCAGCTGGCCCGGGGCGTAATGGGCGTACGCGCCGCGGGCATAGGTCTTGGCCCAATGCACGGTGCGTGCGGCCTCGAAGCCGCTGGCTCGGTCGGGAAACAGCTGGCGCAAGCGATCGATGGTCAGCTGGGCGATCTGTTCTTCTGAGGTCGATTCCAGTGCTTTGGCACCTGTGCCGTTGACCCAGCCGACGAGCAAGCCGCGGGGCCCGGGGAAGGACTTCGAGATGTCGAAGAAGCGCTCGTAACGGCTGTCGGTCCAGATCGCTTCGGCTCGATGCTCGTTGCGCCAGAATCGGTCGCGAGTCTGCAGGAAGGTCTTGCAGATCTGAGTGTAGGGCAGCTGGTGGATGATCCGGGTGCGCTCCTCGGGCAAGGCAGGGGCGATCTCGACCTCGCGCAAGGCGGTGAAGGGGAGGGTCAAGATCACCGCGTCGCCCTCGATCGACTGGGTCAGGCCGCGCTGCTCGACGGCCAGCCGAACGCCGGTCGCGGAATGCTCGACCCGGCGTAGAGCGGTGCGGTAGCGGATCCGGTGGCGTAAGCGCTCGGCGAGGGCTTCGGGCAGCCGATCATTGCCGCCGGCGATGACGTAGACAGCGGCCATCTGCAGGCGACGAACCTGGTCGCGGATCACCGA
>JBCCGX010001007.1:0-3975 GCA_039029035.1 Acidobacteriota bacterium
CCGTTTCTCGGTGCGAGCTCCGCCGAGTTGATGGCGGCGATCCAGCGCGACGAGGCCGTACCCCTCGAAACGGTGCGCAGTGATCTGCCGCCGCATCTGAGTCAGATCGTCCACCAATGCCTGCAAAAGGGCCCGGCCCTACGCTTTCAGTCGGCGCAGGAAGTCTTTGACGAGCTCACGGCCTTGAAGCGGGAAGTGGTCTCGGTCGCCTTTGCGAGCGGCACGCGAACGGGCGGCACTCGTTCGGGCGCCACTCGTTCGGGCGGCACTCGATCGCGGGTCTGGTCGACGGTGCAGGCCGAGTCCGCTGATCGCACAAAGCCCCGGTGGGCCGCTGCTCTGGGTGTCCTCGCCGCGCTGGCCGTCGTGCTGGCCATCGCACTGGGCGTGGGCTGGCCACGGTCCGAGACCCATCCGGAGACGGCCTCGAACGGTACTCCGCTGACCCGGTCGATCGCCGTTCTGCCGTTCGAGAACCGCAGTGGCGATGCGGCGAACGAGTACTTCTCGGATGGTCTCTCTGAAGAGCTGCTCAACAGGCTGGCCCAAGTGCCGGGGTTGCGCGTCGCCGCGCGTACCTCCTCGTTCTTCTTCAAGGGGCACAGCGGCGAGATTTCAGAGATCGGCCGGCGGCTCAACGTGTCGGTGATTCTCGAGGGGAGCGTGCGGAAAGCGGGCAATCGGATCAAGGTCGCCGCTTCGTTGGTCGACGTTGCCGAGGGCTACCAGCTGTGGGCGCACACCTACGATCGGGAGCTGGACGATGTCTTCGCGCTGCAGGAAGAGATCGCCACGACGGTGGTCGACGCGCTGAAGATCACCCTCATCGGTGAAAGCGCCGCGCGGCTGGCCGAGCGATCGACCGACAACGTCGCCGCCTACGATGCTTACCTGCTCGGTCGGCATCGACTGGTCAGCCGCAACAGCACCGATTTGGAAGAGGCCGTGGCCTACTTCGAAGAAGCCGCTCGACTCGACCCCGGCTTCGCCCAGGCGCACATCGGCCGAGCCATGACCCTCGCCATGCTCGGTTTCTATGCTCTGCGGCCGCCGGAGGACTTCATGGCCGAGGCCGGGCTCTCGGCCCGCCGGGCCCTGGCGCTCGACTCGCAGCTGGGGGAAGCGCACGCCGTTCTGGGCTACCTGCAGCACCGGTTGGGGAGGGATGTCGAGGCCGAGCCGGCCTTCGAGCGTGCCCTCGAGCTGAATCCGAGCTTCGTCTACACCTACTTGTGGCGCGGTTCCAATCTCGGGCGCTTGGGACGGCTCGAGGAATCAATAGAGTTGCTGCAGAAAGGGCTGCGGATCGATCCACTCGATCCGACGCTACACACCTATGTCGGCTGGAGCCTTTCGCTGCTCGGGCGATGGGATGAGGCGCTGGCGGCCTTGCGGCGCGCGACGGAGATCAGCCCGGACCATGCCACCGCCCTCACGTTGCGCGGGTGGATCCACGCCCTGGACGGGCGGTTCGATCTGGCGGTCCGGCAGTTTCGCCAGGCGATCAAGGCGGATGGCGGCGCCGTGCTCGCCCTCTCGGGTCTCGTTTGGGCCTATGTCGCCCTGGACGAGCTCGATCAGGCCGACCAGTGGATCGGCCACTTTTCGACCCTGGCGCCAGGCAATCCCTGGTTGGCCAATAGCAAACTGCTGCTGCACTGGGCACGGGGAGAGCCAGGTCCGATGCTCGAGGCGGCGAGAGACACCCTCGCCTCACCGGTGGTGGATACCTACCTCGCCCTGGCCCTGCGGGAGCTAGCGCAGGCGGACCACCAGGCGGAGCGCCCGGCCGACGGGCTGGATCGATACCGTGGGCGTCACCCCGGTCTCTTCGAAGAGCCGCCACAGCTCGATTTGCGTTGGCAATACGATTCGGCGTTGGCCTCGGCGGTCGATCTTGCCGCTCTACTGCGAGCCACGGGCGATCGATCGGCTGGCGATCGTCTGCTGGCCCACTGTCTGCTGACGCTGCAGGCCGACCCGCGGCCGATCAGTCCGCTGCGTGTTTTCAATCCCCTGGCCGAGACCACGCTGCACGCCGTGCGGGGTGACAAGGCCGCCGCTTTGAGCGCCCTGCGGGCCGCCATCGACCGCGGGCCCTTGCTCGAGGGCGAATCTTCAGGTGGTTGGCGTGGCAACCCTCGAGCTCTTAGGCTTCATCCCCACCTGCAGATCTTGCAGGACGAGCCCGAATTCCAAGCGATAGTGGCCGAAGTCGAGGCCGATCTCGTGCGCATGCGCCAGGCGCTCGAACAGGACGACGCGACAGCGTCGGGACGCTGACCAGCGGCTTGCCGACGACTCTCAGCGGCTCTCGATCGCTTCGATCAACTCGCTGACCGCGCTGGCGGCTTGATCGAAGCCGCTGGAATGGGCTTCGGCGGGGAGGTTGGTGCGTTGCGATTCGACCCGCTGGGCGGCGCGCCGGGCGAGCTCCAGGGCGGTCTCTTGCCGGCCGCGGGCGCGCTCGGCCTGGGCGCGCCCGAGATCGGCCCGCCACAGGTGATGGGAGTCGATCTCGGCGAAGCGCTCCTGGGCCTCGGTGTAAGCGGCATTGGCGCCGCGGGGGTCGCCCAGGGCGAGATGGGCTTCGCCCTCGTGCAGCAAGGCGATGCCGGCGTATTCGGCCCGACCGGTGGACTCGCATAGGGCGCGCCCGCGTTGCAACATCGCCAGGGCCTCGTGACCGTCGCCGCGGGCCAGCATGGCGCGTCCGACATTGACCCGGCAGTCGCCTTCGCAGGCGCGATCGCCGATCTCGACGAAGATGGCCAGCGCCTCACGGAAGTGATCCAGAGCCTGGTCAGGATCGCGCAGCTCGTAGTGCAGCTCGCCCAGATTCGCCAGATCGATCGCTTCGCGCCGGCGCAGGGAAAGTCGGCGGGCGAGATCCAGAGCCTGGCGGTTCAGCGGCACCGCGCCGGCCGGGTCACCGCTATTGCTGAGCACCGCGGCCAGCGCGGAGACAGCATGGTGCTGGGCGAGGAGATCGCCCGCCATCCGAGCTAGCTCGTGGGCTCTGCGAGCATGGCGTTGGGCTTCTTGGAAGGCGCCCGAGTTGAGAAAGGCCCAGGCCCGCTCGCGATGGGCGAGAGAGCGCACGGTGCGTGGGCCCCGATCGCCGAGGCTAGCCAGGAGAGTGTCGAGCAGAGCTGCAGCAGGCTGCGACTGCCCGAGGCGCAACAAACAGGTCGCCTCGAGCAGCCTTGCCTCGTGCAGCGAGTCCGACTCGCTGAGCTGCTCAGCGGCCCGGCCGGCACCGCGGGTGATCTCGACCGCGGCTTCGAGGTCGCCGCGCGCCATGTGGCAGCGGGCCAGCTCGAGGCGAGCCAAGACACCAAGCGGTGTCTCCTCGCGCTCGCTGACCTGCAGCAGGCGCAGGGTGGCGTTTTCGAGCTGGCCCAAACGACGAAAGAGCATACCGCTGTAGAGCTCGAGACGATCGCGCTCGTTCGACGACACGCGGCGCGCTCCTGCCAGGGCGTCTTCCGCCCAACTCTGCACAGTGGCCGCGGCGTCGTTGTCGCTGCGCTCCAAGGCCGCGGCCAGAGCCTGGGTGCTCCAGTGCAGCGTCTCCCGCCAATCGCCGACCGCGTGGTGGTGGTAGGCGAGCACCGGTGAGAGACGGTCGAGATCGTCGCGATAGAGCTTGTGCAGGGCGGTGACCACCTTGCGGTGGGCGCGCTTGCGACGTCGCCGCGGCATGTCGTTGTAGAGCACCTGGCGCAAGGTTTCGTTGGCAAAGCGGTAGTCGTTCCCGCGCGAGACGCCGCGGTCGCGCAGCAACAGACGGCGGGTCGCCTCTTCGACCAGGGCCTCTAATTTGCTCTCGGAAACACCGGTGGCCTTCTGCAGAGTTTCGAAGCGCATTTCGGCGCCGACAACAGCGGCCGTTTCGAGCACCTGGCGCAGCCCTTTGCTCAGCCCTTGCAGGCGGGTGCGCACCAGGTTGGCTACGGTCTCGGGAAGGGCGAC
>JBCCGX010001008.1:0-3970 GCA_039029035.1 Acidobacteriota bacterium
ACGGGCGCCGGGCGTTTCACCTGCCAGGCCGGTTGCCGCGGGGGCGCGAAGCGCTCGGATCGCTGCGTCGCGCTCGGCACAAACCAGCACCCGGCGATGGCCAAAGGCCCGCCGACCGACCTGCAACGTATAGGCGGCGTCGGCCAGGTCAGTGTCCGGTGCCGTTTCCAGGTGATCGGCCAGTCGGGCGGCCGACCGCTGCAGACTCTCGAGGGTGCGTCCCGAGAGCACCAGCAACTGGCGCGCTCGGCCGGCGTCGGCGGGTGGTATCGGCGGTGGCTCTTCCAGCACCATGTGGACGTTGGTGCCGCCGATGCCGAACGAGCTCACGCCGGCGCGGCGCGGCTGCGGTGCCGAGGCCCACGGCCGCGGTTGCTGGTTGACCCGGAAGGGGCCGGCCGCGAAGTCGATCTCCGGGTTGGGTTGTTGGCAGTGGAGACTCGGTGGCAGGAAACCGTTCTCGACCGCCAAGCTGGCCTTGATCAAGCCGGCTACGCCGGCCGCGGTATCGAGATGGCCAATGTTGGTCTTTACCGATCCGAGGGCGCAGCGGTGGTCTGGCGGCACACTGGCGAATGCCTGCTGGAGGGCGGCGACCTCGAGAGGATCGCCGAGCTTCGTGCCGGTGCCGTGGGCTTCGACGTAGCCGATGGTCGCCGGTTCGACGTGCGCCGCCGCCAGCGCCGCTTCGATCACCGCCGCCTGGCCGTCGACGCTCGGGGCGGTGTAGCCGACCTTGCCGGCACCGTCGTTGTTGATCGCCGAACCGAGGATGACGGCCCGGATCGAGTCGCCGTCACGCTGTGCCTCGACCAGCCGTTTGAGCACCACGATGCCGAGCCCTTGGCCGGCGACCGTACCCGCCGCGCGGGCATCGAAAGCACGGCAATGGCCGTCGCGGGCGAGAATCCCGCCAGCCTGGTGCAGGCTGGCCCGCTTGACCGGTACTTCCAGGCCGACGCCGCCGGCCAAGGCCATGTCGCACTCACCCCGTCGCAGGCTCTCGCAGGCGAAATGCACCGCCACCAACGAGGTCGAGCAAGCCGTCTGTAGCGTGACGCTGGGTCCCTTCAAATCGAGCTTGTAGGAGGTTCGGGTGGCGAGAAAGTCGGCATCGTTGCCGATCGCCAGCGGGTAGTCCCCAACATTGCGCCGCAACTCCTCGTCGTCGGCGAAGCGCGGGAAGTAGGAGTTGCGACTGGCACCGGCGAAGATACCCACTGGCCTCTGGCAGTGCTCCGGGGGATGGCCCGCGTCCTCGAGGGCCGAGTAGGCGGTCTCGAGGAAGAGTCGCTGTTGGGGATCGGTGATCTCAGCGTCGCGGCGGGTGAAACCGAAGAACTTGGCGTCGAAGAGATCGATCCCGTCGATAGTCCCCCGTGCCTTGATGCACTCCGGTCGGCGCAACATCTCGGCGCTGTAGCCCTCGGCCAGCAACTCCTCGTCGGAGAAGAACGAGATCGACTCGACGCCGGCACAGAGGTTGTGCCAGAACTGACCCACCGTCTCCGCTCCTGGGAAGCGCCCCGCCATACCGATGATGGCGATGCAGGCCGCTGGCGACTCGTTGGCCGAAGGCGGCTCGCTAGCGTCAGCCGGCTGCGGCACGCCGCGGGGTGATGGCTCGGTGTCGGCCTCGTCGTGCGGAGCGAGCAACCGCACCAGAGAACGTAAATTGGGGTATCGAAAAAGGTCGACGATCGAGATCTCGCGCCCGAGCGCCTCGATCAGCCGCTGGCGTACTTCGACCAGTAGTAGCGAATGGCCGCCGAGATCGAAGAAGTTCTCTTCCATCCCCACCGCATCGCGCCCCAAGATCTCGCACCAGATCGCGGCGAGGGTCTTCTCGAGGTCGCTCTGCGGCTGGCCGCGTACCACCGTCTGGCCCGCGGTCGAACGCGGCCATGGCCGCTGGCGCAGGGCCCGGCGGTCGATCTTGCCGGCAGGGGAGAGAGGCCAGCTCTCGACGGGCAGGAAAAGCGCCGGCACCATGTCGCCCGGCAGTTGGCGTCTGAGTTGGCTGCGCAACCGTTCAGCCCAATCATCGCTCGGCTGTCGTAGCTCGACGTAGGCGATCAGGCGCGGGTCCCCCGGCTGCTTCTCCCGGACGACCACCACCGCTGCCGTGACCGCCGGATCCTGGGCCAGTACCGTTTCGATCTCGCCCAGCTCGAGGCGCCGACCACGAAGCTTGACCTGGTGGTCGATTCGGCCCAGACACAACAGGCGCCCTTCGCTGGCGTAGCGCGCCAGGTCGCCACTGCGATAGAGCCGTCCGCCAGGCTCGCCGCTCCAGGGATCGGGCAGGAACACCTCAGCGCTACGTGCCGGGCGCCGCAGATAGCCTCGCGCCAGGCCTCGGCCGCCGATACAGAGCTCACCGATCGCCCCCGGGACCACCGGCCGCAGCCAGCGATCGAGGAGGTGGATCGAGGTGCGCGCGATGGGCCGCCCGATCGTCACCGCGCCGGGCGCCGCCAGTCGCTCGCAGGTCGACCACACCGTGGTCTCGGTGGGACCGTAGAGATTCCACAGCGCGGCGCCGGGTGCGATGAGCTCCGTTGCCAACTCTGCGGGCAGCGCTTCGCCACCGCAGAGGACCGCAAAGCCCGGCGGCGGCTGCCAGCCGACGGCCGTGAGCAGGCGCCAGGTGGCCGGCGTGGCTTGCAGGGCGTTGGCGCTCGAGGCCGCGAGTTGGGCCGCCAGGGCAAAGCCGTCGACGGCCACTTGGCGCTCGACGAGAACCAAACGCGCCCCCACCAGAATCGGTAGCAACAGCTCCAGGCCGGCGATGTCGAACGAAAGCGGGGTGACTGCGGCCAGGACGTCACCCGGCGCCAGCCCCGGGCACCGGCGCATCGAGCCCAGGAAGTTGACCAGGCTTGGATGCGATACCAGCACGCCTTTAGGGCGGCCGGTCGATCCCGAGGTATAGATCACATAGGCCAGACGCCGGGGATCGCGGGTCGGCGGCGTGAATGGCAGCTCTGGGAGGCTGCGGTCAGTACCATCGTTGGCCTCGGCATCTAAAGGGAGGAAGCGCCAGGAGCCCTGGCCGAAGAGCGAGACGAGCCGCGTCTCGGTGAGTACCAGGGGCACCCGAGCGTCGTCGAGCATGAAGCGCAGGCGCTGCGGTGGATAGGACGGATCGAGAGGGAGGTAGGCCCCGCCCGACCTGAGGATGCCGAAGATCGCCTCGAGCACCCGCAGCGACCGTTCGAGGCCGACGCCGACAATCACCTCGGGCCCGACGCCCAAGCGCCGCAGGCGACGGGCGAGAGCGCGGGCGCGCCGAGCCAGTTCGCCATAGCTCAAGTGCTCGTCGCCACAGGTCGCGGCGATGGCCTCGGGGGACCGACTGGCCTGGGCCTCGAACAGCTGCTCCACGCCTTCCGTCGCCCCGGTGGCCGCTGTGTCGTTCCACTCCACGCGCAGCTGGTGCCGCTGGGGAGCGGTCAGCAGGGGCATTTGGGAGAGGGGGCGCGCGGTCTCTCGGGTAGCGGCAGCGAACAAGGTCCGGATCTGCTGGCCGAAGCGCTGGATTGTGGTGTCGTCGAAGAGATCGGTGGCGTAGATCAAGACCCCGTGGAAGCTACCTGCTGTTCGTGCCAGAGAAAGCTCGAGATCGAGGTGCGTCGTTTGACTCTCGGGTCGGATGGGCTCGACCGTCAACCCCGAAAGAACCAGCTCGGATTCCAGGGAGCTCTGCAGGGTGAAGATGACCTGAAACAGCGGGTTGCGGCTCAAATCACGCGGTAGCCGGAGGTGCTCGACGAGCTTCTCGAACGGCAGATCCTGGTGATCGTAGGCCGTGACCGCCGTCGCCTTGGTCTGCTCGAGGACCTGCTCGAAGCACGGATCGCCCGTGATCCGGGAGCGCTGCACCTGGATGTTGGCGAAGCAGCCGATCAGCTCTTCGAGCTCCGGGCGGTCGCGGTTGGCGATCGGCGCGCCGACGGTGACGTCCGCC
>JBCCGX010001009.1:0-3969 GCA_039029035.1 Acidobacteriota bacterium
GGCCTCCTGGCGCGGAGTATCTATGCCGCCGGTCTCGATCTCGATCGCGCCTATCGCCTGGTTGGCGAACTCGAGCAAGAGTTGCAAGCCGCCGCCGTCACGTCGTCCACCAGCCACGAGATCGCGCGCCAAGTGGGCGAGATCCTGGAGCGGCACGAAGGCGCCGAGGTCGCGCAGCGCTATCGGCTGGTGCGCCAGATCCATCGCTTGCCTCGGCCGCTGGTGATCTATCTCGGCGGTGCCAGCGGCACCGGCAAGTCGACTTTTGCTCTCGAGTTGGCGCCGTTGCTACGCATCTACCGGATCGCCTCGACCGACACGATTCGACAAATGATGCGCATGGTCTTCTCGCCCAAGATCCTACCCGCTCTGCACAGCTCGAGCTTCGAGATCGCCCCGGCGTTCGGCCTCGATCCCAGCGCCGAGGATCTGCCGATCTCGCGCCAGGACCCGGACTACATGCAGCGCCTGACCGCCACCTTCGAGGAGCAGGCGACGCGGGTTTGTGTCGGGGTGCGTGCCATGGTGGAGAGGACCAGCGCGGAGAACATCAGCACGGTGGTCGAAGGGGTTCACCTCTATCCGCCGCTGGTACCCTTCGGCGATCTCGAAGGGGCGGTCTATCAGATTCCGATCATGCTCGCGACGCCCGACGTCGACGACCATCGGGCCCGTTTTCTCTCCCGCGGCCGCCACGGTGGCCGCAGCGCCGAGCGCTATGTCGAGAACTTCGAGTCGATTCGCTCGATTCACGACTTCCTGCTGCAACAGGCCGAGGCCTACGACGTGCCCTTGCTCAACACTTCTTCCGAAGATCCACCCGTGGTGCGCGGCTTGCGGCTAGTGACCAGCATGCTGCAGAAGATCTCGCCCGCGTTGACCGAAGCGGGCTGGGACAACACGGCGCCGATCACGCCGGCGCTGCTCCTGGTGATCGACGGGGTGGCCGATCGTTCGGTGCGGGCCCTCGGCGGACGAACGCCGTTGCAGGCTGCCGAGACGCCGACGCTGGATCGGCTGGCCGAGGAAGGCCAGTGTGGGCTGGCCGATCCGGTCGCCCCCGGCGTGGTGCCCGACACCGCAGCCGGGACCCTGGCGCTCTTCGGCCAGTCACCCCTGGCGCTCAAGCGCGGGCCGGTGGAGGCCCTGGGAGCAGGCTTCGAGTTGTCGCCCGGCGATATCGCCTTGCGCGGCAACTTCGCCACCTTGGATGGCAACAAACAGATCACGGACAGGCGAGCTGGCCGCATTCGCGACGAGGCCGAGGATCTGGCGCGCGACCTCGATCGCCTGGCGCTGCCGGGTCTGGCGGGGGAGGTCGAGGTGCGGGTCAAGGCGGCGACCGAGCATCGCCTGGCCATCGTGCTGCGCGGCGACGGCTTGTCGTCGGCGATTCATGGCTCCGATCCCGGCGATGGGGCCGCACCCGGGCCACCGTTGGCGCCGCGGCCGATGGATCCGAAAGACGAGCGCGCGATCGAAACCGCCAGGATTCTTGCTCTCTTCGAGCAGAAAGCACGCAAGGTGCTGTCCAAGCACCCGGTCAACAAGCGGCGCAAGGCGGAGGACCTGCCGCCGGCCAACATCGTGCTCACTCGAGGTGCCGGCCGCATCCACCAGCTGATCCCACTGGAGGAGGCCGGGATCCCGCTGCGCCTGGCCTGTGTCAGCGGCGACCGTACGGTGCTCGGCCTGGCAGGGTTACTGGGCGCCAAGACGATCAGCACGGCGCGTATGACGGCGAATTTCGATACCGATATCGATGCCAAGTTCACCGCGGCTCTGAAAGCACTGAAGCGCAACGACCTGGTGATCGTGCACGTCAAAGGAGCGGACATCGCCGCCCACGATCAGCGGCCGGATTTGAAGGTGGCGTTCCTGGAGAAGGTCGATGCCGCCTTGGCCAGATTCCTCGAGCGCGCCAACGGTGATTTGCGCCTGGCGGTGGCAGGCGATCATGCGACTTTGTCGGAGAGCGGCCAACATGCGGCCGATCCGTTACCTGTGTTGGTGTGGGGGCATCAAATCTCTCCGGATGGCGTCGAAACCTATGATGAAATCGCCGCTGCCGCCGGTGAGCTACAACAATTCCCCCTTCAGATGCTTCTCGGGCGCCTTTTCGAGCTCGGTTGAACGATCACCATGAACAACTCTGCAATTCTCGAGCGTGAGACCTCTACTGTGGACTCTGAGACCGGTGCACCTGAGACCGGGGCCTCTAAGGCCGTGGCACCTGCAGCCGATCCGCTGGAGGGATTCGAAGCACCCCGCGTGTTGGGTCGTGTCGACGGCTCCGAGCCTGGTCCGACGTTGATCGTCGTCGGCGGCCTGCACGGCAACGAACCCTCCGGTGTTCAGGCCCTGCAACGCTTGCTGCCCGAGCTGGCGGCCGATGCGCGAGCGGTGGAGCGCGGGCGGGTCGTCGGCCTGACCGGCAACCGCAAAGCCCTGGCGATGAAGCGCCGCTTCCTGGCACACGATCTCAACCGCTACTGGCTGCCCGAGCGGGTGGCCCAGCTGCGAGCCACCGCCGCCCCCCTGGCCGACGAAGACCACGAGCTCAGGGAGCTCGATCGCCAGATCGAGAGCCTGGTGGAGACCGCCGACGGTCCGGTCTACCTGCTCGATTTGCACACGACCTCAGCCCCCGACCGCCCTTTCGCTACCCTCGACGATTCGTTGCGCAACCGGCCCTTCGCCTTTGCCTTCCCGGTGCCAGTGGTGCTGGGCTTGGAGGAAGAGCTGGCCGGCACACTCACCGCGCACGTCGGCGATCTGGGCATCATCACCGCCGGCTTCGAGTCCGGCCGGCATGGCACCCGCGAGGCCAGAGACCGCGCCGTCGACGCCATCTGGATCGCCCTGGCAGCGAGCGGCGTCACCCGCAACGACCATCCCGAGGCCGTCGCCGCCCGGCAACGGTTGGAGGAGGAATGTGCCGGCTTGCCGCATGTGGTGGAGGTCCGTTACCGGCACGCGATCCGCGACGAAGACCGCTTCCGCATGCACCCCGGCCATGAAAATTTCCAGCCGGTCAAACGGGGCCAGAGTCTTGGCGAGCAGAGCCTGGGGGAGCAGAGCCTGGGGGAAGAGCGTCGGGGCTCCGCGACCTCACCGGTCAGCGGGCTGCTGCTCATGCCGCTCTACCAACAGCAAGGCGCGGACGGCTTCTTTGTCGTCAAGCCAGTCAACCGCATGTGGCTGGAGGCGTCAGCGACGGTTCGGCGCTGGCGCCTGGAGCGCTTTGTCCACTGGCTGCCAGGCGTGCGCAAGCATCCCGAGCAGACCGGCGCATTCATCGTCGACCAGCGCTACGCCAGGTGGCTAGCGCCCGAGCTTTTCCATCTGCTTGGTTTCAGACGCCAGGGCACGGCCGATCGGGTCCTCATTCTGCGGCGGCGCCACGACGACTGAGTGCCGGAACCCTCCTCGGGAGGTGTTACGATCAGCTGCGAGCGACCCTTGCCAATGACAGGAGGACACAACCGATGACAGGACGACCCTTGACCGACGTCAAAGGAATCGGCGAGGCGACCGCGGTGCAACTCGCCGAGGCCAGCCTCGCTTCCGTTGAAGCCCTGGCCGCTGCGTCGATCGCCGACATTACTGCGGTTCCCGGCTTCGGCCCCGCGCGCGCTGCGGCGGTGCGCCAGGCGGCTGCTGCCCTCCTCGAGACGTCGGCCTCCAAGCCGGTCGAGCCCCCGTCGCCGCCCGAGGGGGAAGCCCCGGCCACCGGGGCGAGCTCGGAGGCCTCGGCGCCGGCATCCACTGCCGAGAGCGCCGCCAAGCCAAAGAAGAGCAAGACACCGGCCAAGACCAAGGTGTCGTCCAAGGCCAAGAAGAGCAAGACCTCCGGCAAAGCCAAGAAGAAGAAGGCCGAGGCTTCGGCCAAGGGCAAGACGTCCGACAAAGCCAAGAAGAAGGCCGATAAAGCCAAGAAGAGCAAGAAGGCCGACAAAGCAAAGAAGA
>JBCCGX010001010.1:0-3969 GCA_039029035.1 Acidobacteriota bacterium
TAGGATCCATGGATCGTCCGGCAGCGGAGGCTGATACTCCGGGGTGAAGTAGGTGCCCTGGGCGCGATCGTAGGCGGTGAACGACTCGCGGCGCTCGAAGGTCTCCGAGGCCTCCCACAGGTTGCCGGTGGTCACCGTCCGGCGGAAGTGACCAAGGCCGTCGAAATCACTCGAAGCCGTATCGATCCAGCGCGGGCTGCCACTGGCGTCGGGATCGTCGTGGTAGACCGTGCGGGTGGCCTTGACCTGTCGGTTGGTGTTGTACCAGTCTCCAGGATTGTCGCCTTCCGGCGCGTCGTGACGGAAGCGCAGATAGGTCGAGCGCAGGGGCTGTCCGGTGCAGGCGCCGGAGTTGGGATCGAAGGCCGCGAAGACCTGGGACGACAGAAAACGGCCGCCGTGCTCTTGGGTGTAGACGAAGGGCAAGCCAAACTCCCACCCTAGCCAGTTGCTCTGATCGAGGCAGTAGCGGCCATTGAAGTAGTGCTTGGTGCATTCGCCGGTGGGGTAGGCGACTTCGGTGTAGACCTCCGGATTGTCGAAGCAGCCGTTGTTGTTCTTCGTCGTGCGGTAGCGCCAGGTGCCGTGCTCGCTGCCGTCGGCCTCGAGCAGAGTCCGGGTAGCGACCCCGGCGGTGGTAGCGAAGACCGAGTTGTTGTTGCCGGGAGGGAACTCGTACTCCTGGAACGTCCAGCGGACCTTGCCGCCGGTCGGCAGCTCGAGGCCGCGCAGGACCCCGGGGATGTCGTCGAGACGCTCCCCGTCGACGGTGCACAGGTTGTGGTATAGCAGCTCGCCGTCGGCGTGCATCCGGAAGCTGGTGCCGTCGACCAGGTTGTGGATCGCCTTCAGGTGGGGGATGGCGGTCCGGTGGCCGGGCGGATGGTAGGTGTCCTTGCAGCTGACGCTGGTCAAGACCTGGATGTACTCGAGCTCGTAGGCCAGGGTCTGCTCGCCGAAGGCGTCGATCTCGATGCGGGTGATCAGACGGTCGAACCAATGGATCGGCTGCCCGCCGAGGTTATCGGTCAGGTGGATCCTCTGGGTGCGGCCGTAGCGATCCTGCACCGTACGCAGAGTGTCGTCAGCGTTGTAGGTGATCGTCTGGTCGGGGTCCTCGGCCGAGGCGAAGGGGCTCCAGACTTTGCGCAAGGTGTACTCTGCGTTCGGGCCGCAAGTGCCGTTCTCGAAGCGGCGGGTCGAGCCGTCCGGGTGCTCGATATCGATCCGGCAGCGATCGGCCGTGGTGCGCAGGCGCAGGTAGCTGCCGTCACGGCTGTAGAAGACGAGGTCGTCGCCGTCGTCCTCGCCGACATGGAGGGTCGGATAGAAGGTGTGGCGTGCGCCGTCCGGGCCCCGATACAGCCATTTGCCACTGGCGTTGGTCCAGTGGTCCGGGTGGAAGACCTCGCCCCAGCCCAGGTGCCAGCCGAAGCCGGCGGTGGTGCGGCGGTCCGGCGTGGCGCGGAGGGTGTCCGCTCCGTCGACCACCACCACGTCGTAGCGCCACACGTTGGAGCTATAGATGAGGTTGAATGGCCCGACCGGCACGCCGAGGGACAGCGAGCCGGAGAACAGGTCGACCCCGTCGATGCCAGAGAGGTCTTGGAAGGCCCGCTCGGGGTCGAAGCCGAGGGGGTGTGTGGGGTGCATCGCGAAGGCGCCTCTCGACCCTGGATCGAGAGAGCCCACAAGCCAGGCCAGGAGGCCGATCAGAAACCAGCGAAACGGTCTTTGCTGCATGCCACGCTCCTTGGAGTTGGTTGTCGAGATCGAGCGGCGGGCTCGCGCAAGCAGCGTAGCGACGGGCCCCAGCCCGGCCCTGAAGACCAGCTCCGGATTAGCTGAAGATCGGATCAACCCGATCTGAAGGGACCTGCGGAAGCAGCAATACCTTGACAGTCTGGGTATCGAGGGGTACATTCATATTGCCTCGTCTGTCTAGGTATAGGTCTGTCCAGTTATGAGTCGATGAGAGACCGACAGGAGACCGAGATGAAACCGACAAAACCACCGACGCGCTCAGAGTTGCTTCGCGGTACCCTCGATACCTTGATCCTCAAGACCCTGGCCTGGGGCCCACGCCACGGCTACGGCATCGCCCGTTGGCTGGAAAGCACCACCGAGGACACCCTGCGGATCGAGGAAGGCTCGCTCTACCCGGCGTTGTATCGGCTCGAGAAGCGCGGGCAGGTGGCCTCGGAGTGGGGCAAGTCGGAGCTCGGACGGCGGGCCAAGTACTACCGCCTGACCGACGAAGGACGGGCCCATCTACAGCAAGAGACTGAGGACTGGCAGCGCTTCGCCAGCGCGGTCTCGCGCGTCTTGCTGGCGGAAGCGTAGTGGCCGGCCGGCGTTCCAATCGCTCGCCCCTGTGGCGCCTGCCGGTCGATCGTGAGGTCGACGAGGAGATGCGCTTCCACCTCGACATGCGGATCCGCGAGTACCGGCAGCAGGGTCTGTCGGCGGAAGAGGCCGAGCGGCGGGCACTAGCGCGCTTCGGTGATCGGGCACGGCATGCTGCGTCGTGCCGCCTGGAAGCGAAAGTGCGCAATCGCCGCTGGTCCTTGGGGTACTGGTTCGACGAGATGTCTCAGGATGTCCGATTCGGCGTCCGGCAGTTGCGTCGCCGGCCGTGGCTGGCGCTCTGCCTGGTGGGCCTCCTGGCGGTTGGCTTGGGCTCCACCGCCGCGGTCGCCGTACTGCTCGAGCAGGGGCTGTGGCAGCCGCCACCCTTCGACACGCCGCAGGATCTGATGACCCTATGGGAGCATCACACCACCCGTGGCAAGACCAAGAACTCTGTCGGTCCGGCCAACTTCCTCGCCTGGCGCGAGGAAACCCAGACGTTCAGCCAGATGGCTGGCTTCATCACCATCAGTGTCAACCTAACCGGTGGCGAAGGACCACCCCAACGCCTGAAGGCACGCCTCGGCACCGAGGGCTATCTCGACCTCTTGGGTGCTCCGCCGGTGCTCGGGCGCTATTTCTTGGCCGAGGATTTTATCGAAGGGGCGGAGTCCACGGTGGTGCTGTCGCAGGCTCTGTGGCAGCAGCGCTTCGGTGGTCGGCGGGACATCGTCGGCGATCAGGTGGCGATCAATGGCGAGGCGTTGCGGGTGGTGGGCGTGGCTTCGAGCGCCATTCACTTGGACATGGGGCCGGCCATCAGTCCCTACGGCGACGCGGCCGACGTGTTCCTACCACTCCCAGAGTCCGCCGGCTGGCGGCAGCCGCGCGGCCGTTGGCTGATGGTGCTGGCGCGGGTGGTGCCCGGGGTCACGGTCGAAGCCGCGCGGGCCGATCTCGCGGCGGTGATGGATCGCCAGGTCGAACGCCACGCCCGGTTCAATGCCGATTGGGCGTCGCAGCTCGTGCCGCTCCTGGAGCACTTGCGCGAGCCCCTGCGCCTTCCCCTACTGGCCCTCTTCGGCGCGGTGTCGATGCTGCTGCTGATCGTCTGCCTCAACGCCTCGAGTCTCTTGTTCAGCCGGACCCTCGGACGATCCACCGAGCTGGCAGTGCGCAACGCCCTGGGTGCCGGCCGCCAGCGCCTCGCACGGCAGCTTCTGGTGGAGGGGCTGGTGTTGGTGACCGCCGCGGGTGGCCTAGCCTGGCTCCTGGCCGGAGGCATCCTGCGCCTGGCACGAGCCACCTTCCCACCGGAGCTCCTACCGGCCTACGCCAGCGGTGGTCGTGGCATCGTGTGGCTGGTGGCGCTCGCGCTGGCAGGTTTCTGCATCATGCTCTTTGGCCTTCTGCCGGGCCTGGCACTCTCCGGCCGGTTGAGCGAGCTGGCGCATGCGGTCTCGGTCGGGGGCAGCCGGCGCCGTCAACGCCTGCGCTCGGTGCTGGTCTTCAGTCAAGTGGCCCTCGCGTTGATGCTCCTGGTGGGTGCCGGCCTGATGCTGCGCACGGTGCGCGGTCTGCTGCAGGTCGATCCCGGCTTCGAGGGAGAGGGCGTCGTCA
>JBCCGX010001011.1:0-3963 GCA_039029035.1 Acidobacteriota bacterium
GCGCGTGGCGTTGGGGCTCTCGGTGAGGCGCACCAGATTCTCGGCGGCGGTGGTCAGGAAGACATTGTAGGCCGGCGTCAGGGTCGACCAGACCGCCGCGACGGGCAGGATCCACAGCAGGATGCCGAGGATGAACCGTCCGGCCTTGAATTTGGCCGGTTTGCCGCCCGAGGCAGCTTTGCGCCTCGCGGCGGTTTGGCTCATTCTGCCGTGGCCTCAGCCGCCTCTGCCGGTGTCAGGGAGGCGAACCGGTTGGCCCAGAAGATCCACAGCAGCACCCCGAAGAGAATCACGATGGTCTGCCACACCACAGTGTGGGAGCTGTCGAAGAACTTCGGGAAGTAGACCCCGGTCAGGAACAGGGCGACGACACGGATCAGGTTGACCACCTGGATGGCGATGAGGCCGAGAGCCAGGCCGACGCCGCGTGCCTTCCAGCTGGCGGGGAAGGCGAGGACGGCGGCGAGGAAGATGATCATGGTCTCGACGCCGTTGCAGCCGTTGCGGATGTTCACCGCGAAACGGTTGTTGCGCACGATCGTGCCTTCCATCGAGATGTCTTGGCCGATCAGGTTGAGCACACTGCCAGAGACCTTCGCTACGCCACCGGTGAAGGGCTCGACGACATTGTCGTTGACCGGCTTGAACGACAGGAAGGTGAAACCACCGCCGAGAATGAGGATGAAGATCAGCAGAAAGGTGATCTCTTGGCGGTAGGTTTGCCAGATGCTGGCGTCGTTGGATTCGGGCTCGGAAGTGCCCTCGGAGCTCGGCTTCGCCGCCGGGGAGTTGTCAGGAGATTTGGATTTTTTCGAAGACTTGGACATCGCTTCAGAATTCTACCTTCCTCGTCAGGATTGACAATCACCTTCGCCGCTCATACGATCCCGGCCGATCCACAGCCTCTCGAGCCAGCGAACCGACTCGGCGAAGAACTCACGTTGACCAAGAGCTCACAGTCTCGGCGCTTCGCGTTCAAGCGCGAGCTGCTCGACGCGCGTCAGATGAGGCGCATTATACGCCGGATGGCCGGCGAGCTGATCGAGCGGCAAGACGAAATCGAGCGCATGTTGCTGGTCGGCATTCGCACCCGGGGCGTCCCGCTGGCTGAGCGTTTGCGGGCGGAGATTGCCGCCATGGAAGGGATCGAGCTGCCTCTCGGGGTGGTTGACATCACCCTCTACCGCGACGATCTCTCGACCATCGGGCCGCATCCGGTGGTGAAGACCACCAAGCTGCCCGGGCCGGTGGACGGCCAAGTGGCGGTGCTGTGCGACGACGTGCTGTTCACTGGCCGTACGGTGCGCGCGGCGATCGATGAGCTCAACGACTACGGCCGGCCGCAGGCGGTGCGCTTGGCGGTGCTGGTCGACCGTGGCTGGCGCGAGCTGCCGATCCAGGCCGACGTGGTTGGCGCCAGTGTCCAGACCACGCCGCAAGAGCTGGTGGAGGTTGGCTTTGTCGGGACGGATCCGGAAGACGCCGTGCGCCTGCTCGAGCGCCGTACCGAGGGAGAGGGATGAGCGAGCCGCAGCCGTCGACCGAGACCTGGAATCGCAAAGACCTGTTGGGTATTGCCGATCTCTCGCGGGACGAGATCGAGATGATCCTCACCACTGCCGAGTCGTTCCGCGAAGTGGCCGAGCGGCCGATCAAGAAGGTACCGACCCTACGTGGGCGGACGGTGATGAACCTCTTCTTCGAGCCCTCCACCCGCACCCGCTCGAGCTTCGAGTTGGCGGAGAAGCGCCTGTCGGCCGACTCACTGAACTTTTCGGGCTCGGGCTCGGCCCTGTCGAAGGGCGAGAGCCTGCTCGATACGGCGCGTAACCTGCAAGCCATGGGGCCGGATCTGGTGATCATTCGCCACCAGCATCCCGGTGTGCCGCACCTGCTGTCGAAGCGCATCGAGGCCGGCGTGATCAATGCCGGCGACGGGGCCCACGAGCATCCGACCCAGGCGCTGCTGGATGCCTTCACCATGCGGCAGCACAAGGGGGGGCCGGAAGGCCTGCGGGTGGCGATCGTCGGTGACATCGAGCACAGCCGCGTGGTGCGCTCGAATATCCACCTGCTGGTCAAGATGGGTGCCTCGGTGGTCGTCGCCGGCCCACACACGATGATGCCGCCGGGGCTCGAGGCGCTGGGGGTAGAGGTCGCTTACGGCCTCGACCAGGCGATCGAAGGCGCCGATGTGGTGATGATGCTGCGGGTGCAGCTCGAGCGCCACGGGCACTCTATTTTCCCGTCGACGCAGGAGTACTTCGACCTCTTCGGCCTGACCCGCAAGCGGCTGGAGCTGGCCAAGCCCGGGGCCATCGTCATGCACCCCGGACCGATGAATCGTGGCGTCGAGATCGCCAGCGACGTGGCCGACGGCGACGCCTCGGTGATCCTGGAGCAAGTCAGCAACGGCGTCGCGGTGCGTATGGCGGTGCTCTACCTGCTCTCAGCTGCTCTGGAGGACGCGGGTTGAAGCGTATCGTACGCGGTGGGCGGGTCGTCGACCCGAGCCAGGGGATCGACCACCAACTGGACATTCTGCTCGAGGACGGTGCCGTGGCACGGCTGGACGAGACCATCGAGGTGGCCGACGCCGCGGAGACCGATGCCTCGGGCCTGGTCGTCACTCCGGGACTGATCGATATCCATGTGCATCTGAGGGAGCCGGGCGAGGAGTATAAGGAGACCGTCCGGACGGGCCTGCTCTCGGCCGCCGCCGGCGGCTTTACCGCGGTCGCCTGCATGGCCAACACCCGGCCGGTGAATGATCACCGGGCGGTGACCGAGCTGATTCTGGCGGAAGCCGCGCGCCACCCCTACGCCCGGGTCTACCCGATCGGCGCCATCAGCAAGAGCCTCGAGGGGGAGCGGCTGGCCGACATCGGCGAGATGGTGGGCGCTGGAGCGGTGGCGATCTCGGACGACGGCCTGCCGGTGATGAACGCGGCCTTCATGCGCCGCGCCCTGCAGCATGCGCAGCACTACAGAATCCCGGTGATCCAACACGCCGAGGATCTCGATCTCGCCGCCGACGGCGTGATGCACGAAGGGGAGTGGTCCACCCGCCTCGGCCTGCCGGGAATACCGGGACTGGCGGAAGACGTGATGGTGGCTCGCGATCTCCTACTGGCGGCCGATACGGCGGGCCGTTACCACGTAGCGCACCTGTCGACCGGCCGCAGTCTTCAGATGGTGCGCGAGGCCAAGGGCCGCGGGCTGGCAGTGACCTGTGAGGTGTCGCCGCACCACCTTCTGCTGACCGATCGCGAGGTGTCGGAGAGCGGCTTTTCGACCGCGATGAAAATGAAGCCGCCGCTGCGCGCTGCGAGCGATGTCGAAGCCCTGGTCGCCGGCCTGATCGACGGTGCGGTCGACGCCATCGCCAGCGACCACGCACCGCACCATCCGGACGAGAAGGACGCACAATTTTCCGCCGCGCCGTTCGGCATCCTGGGTCTCGAGACCACCGTCAGCCTTTGCCTCGACCGTCTGGTGCACAGCGGCGTGCTGGAGCTGTCTCGGCTGGTCGAGTTGCTCACCAGCGGGCCAGCGAAAGTGTTGGGCCTGCCAGGCGGCAGCTTGGCGCCAGGCCGCCCGGCGGATCTGACTTTGCTCGATCTCGATCGCCAGATCACGGTGCGGGCCGATTCCTTCCACGGGCCCTCGCGCAATACGGCGTTCGACGGCTGGCAGCTGCGTGGCGCGGCGGTCGGCACGATCTTGGGCGGCCAACCGGTGCAGCTCGACGCCGAGACCGAAGACTGAGGCGGCGATGCAAGAGGAGCTGCTCGAAACCGCGATCTCCGGCGCCCGGGCGGGTGCCGAGGTGCTGCGGCACTACTTTCGTGACGCCGGCCTGGAGATCCGATCCAAGGGGGGCAGCGGTCACGATCTGGTCAGTCGGGCGGATCATGAGAGCGAAGATCGGGTCATTGCGACGGTACTCGAGCGCTTTCCGGA
>JBCCGX010001012.1:0-3952 GCA_039029035.1 Acidobacteriota bacterium
TGCGGCGCACCGTTGCCGCCCAAGACCACCCGCTGCCCTTTCTGCCAGACCCTGAACGACGTCGATCTGCGGGGCAAGATCACCTTCCGACGCGGCACCACGAAACGCGACTGCCCGCGCTGCAACGAGGCCCTGAACGCCGTCCTGCTCCAGGTCAGCACCGAGCACATCGAGCTCGATCAATGCGCCGGCTGCCACGGCCTGTTCTTCGATCCGGGCGAGCTCGATGCGGTGCTCGACGGCATCGAGCACCGCGCCGAGGAGGACGACCATCGGCAGCTCCTGACCCTGATCGAAGAAGAGACTCCGACCGAAGATTTCGAGCAGGTCGGCTACGTCTCCTGCCCCGACTGCGGCCAGCTCATGCACCGCCGCAACATCGGCCAGCGTTCAGGCGTCATCGTCGACACCTGCCGCGACCACGGCCTGTGGCTCGACGGCGGCGAGCTACGCCGCTTGATCCGCTGGGCCCAAGCCGGCGGTCGCCGCCACCACGCCACCCAACAGGCCGAGAAAGAGAAGCTTGAAGCCAACCTGCAGAAGACCCCGTCGACCGTCACCGCCCCCAGCGTCCCGATGACCTCCGGCCGCACCGCTGGCGATTCCATTTTCGGCGGCTATGGTCGCAGCTTCGACGCCATCGACCTGATCGACGTGCTGGGCTCTGTGGTCCGTTGGCTGCGGTAAGAGTTGCAGCACCAAGCGTCAATCATTGACGTGGCGTGCCGACACAGGCCAAGTCGAGCGGCGGTCGCTCCAGTGTCGGCGAGTAGCCCGGCGGTGGCAGATAGCGCGATGGATCGGCGTCGACGACGGTCACCGACGCGAGGCGACGCCGCACCGTACGGGTGCCCCGATCGCTATGCAGTTTCGTTGTGCTCTCGATCGGGAATCCGCCGGCCCCAACGACTTGGTCAATCCACCCGCGAGTGACAGAGCTCAAGGCAGCACGATGTCGGATCAACTGCAAATAGGGTCCGACATCGATTGGTAGATCGTCGCTGAGCCATTTGTCTTGTTCGAACCGCAGGCCCATGAAATGCTCCCACTCGGTCCGCAGCTTCCTCGCTCTCCGCCCCTCGACCAGCCGCTCCTCACCCGTTAACTTGACTGTCGCAGGAGTATTGGCGAGTGCTTGTGGAGACTGGCGGAGACATTCCTTCTCTTGCGGGCTGAAGAAATCTTCGAGCTTCATCGGTAGCGCGACTTCGACATAAGCCTTGGCGCTATGATCCAGGTGGACGAACACCCCATCAGCTAGACGTACGATCGTGCTAGCGGAACGCGCGTCAAGCCGGGCAGAGCTTTCGCCCACCCAGACAACCTCTTCACGCTCATTGATCCGAACTTCACCGCTCGGAGTGGCGCTCTCTTCCTTCAGGACGCGCTCGATTCTCAAGTCAGCCAGACTCGGTCTCGGGGCAACGGCGGTAAGGCAGAGAGCGAGAGCAGCTAGCGGGAATCTCGAAGCCAAAATCGCGCAGCACATGGCGACCGCTCAACCAAACAAATAGCAATCGAGCAACAACAAGCACGTACCGTTGAACTCTTGGCACTGCGACCAACCAACGTCGTCGCCCCAGGCAAAGCAGGTCGATCGCAGGTCAGGTGGTTCCCCCGGGGGCGCTATGTTGACGAAATGACAGTGGAAACAATCAGGGGGACCGGCTGCGCCGACGTGGCTCGCTCCGATAGCCAAGGCCAAGACGAGAATCGTGGTGAGACTTCTGCGGTTGCACATCTAACGACTCCTTTCGGATTCAGACGTTATCTCGATCTATCCAACAGCCGCGGCATCGGCCGAATTTTCGGCCGGTTGCCGAGTGATCTCCAGGCGGCCATGGGCCGGGAGATGACCTTCATCACACTCTTGCTTCTGACCCTCTAGACGCTGCGCCATCGAAATTGGCCAGCAGACGGTGTAGCTTCCTGACGGCAATCGCGGAATCTCGATCGTCTCACCGGCCGGTGGCGCCTGGTTGATCATCGACCAGCGGGCCAACGCCCCGAAGTCCAAGACTGTGCCGTCGCCACGGACGATATGAGCATAGCCTTGCGGATGCTCACGCTGGTTCGGCGGCCGGGGACGGATCACCAGGGTGCCGCCGCCTTCCTGCTCCAGGCCTATCGATGCTTCCCCCTCCTCGGGCACTCCGAGAGTCTGGCGATAGAACAGGAATCCGGCCGCCATCACCGTGACCTCGACCTGCCGGGTGTCTTCGGGCAGGCTGACCGCGAAAGATCCGTCAGGGCCGGAGTGAGCGCTGGGGATGTAGATGTCGTGCTCCCTGCCGAGCGGCCGCACGATGATCGTTGCGCCCGGAACGCCACCGCTGGCGGAGAGAACGCGCCCGTTGAAGATCGTCTGGCGTCCCAGCACAAGTCGGACGAGTTGCAGGGGGTCCTCTTCCGTCAGGGTCACCTCGACCGACTCGCTAACCTCTCTCTCGCCCTGCCCAACCACGCGAACTGCCTGCAGACGGTAGGCCGCCGGTGCAAATCCTTCAAAAGAAAACAGCCCCCCCTCGCCGGTACGGGTGTAGGAGGGTCGCTCTTTAGGCTCGCCCGGTTTGCGGGGCGCCGGAATAGCCACGACGTTGACCTGCGGCAGGCCTTGCCACTGCGGATCGACGACTTCACCTTCGAGGCGAGTACCGGGCAACTCGATGTCGACGCGCGCTCTAGAAGAGCTGGCACTCGGCTCTACCTCGACGCCTTGCAGGCGGCGAAACACACCGGCTTTGCGCGACTTGACGTCCACCGGCCAGACGCCTGCTCGCGGCAACATACCGTCGAAGCGCCCTTCCTCGTCCGCCTGCATCCTGACTGAGGTCATACCCGATTCGCCACCAAAGATAAGCTCCGCCGCCAACGGCTCTTTGCCGAGGGTGACGAGCCCTTCGACTTCGACGTACTCGACGTTGACCCAATGCTCGGTCAACAGTCCTGCCACCGTGACCTCCTCCGACGTCACCCGAGAGCCTCGCGAGTCGCTGACCGAAAGCAGATAAGCGCCCGGTCTCAGTCCCGCAGCGGTCCACGCGCCTTGCGGATCGCTGCGACCGTAATCCGCTGGCTCGGTGACTGGCGGCGAGACCAACATCAAGGACCAGGGCTCGCCCACAGGATCGACCGTCGGCTCGACGCTCACCCAGAGCGCAGCGGGCCGGGACAAGACGAGCGGTTCTACGAGCTCGGTTTCGGTCACCTCGTCGACCACCGCCGGTGGGCTACGTAAAGGCACGAAGCCTTCGTGTTGGACTTCGAGATGATAAGCCCCAGGTGGTAGTCCCCGGAGATGGAAAAAGCCGCGTTCACTGACCACAGTCTCGACGCCCAGGCTGCGGCGACGCGTCTGCTCATCGGTTAGCTCTGCCTGGGAGGCTCGGGGTATGGCAACGATCCGAGTGCCCTCTTGTAACGGCGAATCGTCTTCTGTCTCCAGCCAACCACTGATTGACGAGCCAGGCACGAGCTGCAGCACACCGAGATCGACCGACGCCCTGGGCGGCAGTTGCCGCTGCCAGAAATAGTGCGAAATGAAACCCTTGGCTCCCACCCGCAAGTCGAAGTCTCCGGCCGGAAGCTCGCATTGCACACGCTCTTCGGCGACCGGACAGTCGACCGTCCCTTCGAGACCACCCTGCGCCGCGGAGACCCGCCCAAGAGTCCGGAACCGTACGCTGAGTGACGGCGTCTCATCATAGCCTGCTGGTACCTCGATCTGAGCTTCCAACTTCGCAGTCGGTATCAACCAGAAACTAACTTCTCGATCACCGATCCCGGCCGCGAGAATCGTCTCCGCGGCCCACAAGCCGGGCGCCTCGACCTGCAATCGCCAGGAAAATTCCGGGCTCAGATCCACTCGAGCGAGGCCAGGAACCTCGGCCTTCCCCCTGACAGCCGGCAGAAGCGGTCTCCCAGGCGGGCCAGCGACCGGCGAAGCGACCCA
>JBCCGX010001013.1:0-3948 GCA_039029035.1 Acidobacteriota bacterium
CTTGGCGGTACGTCAAGTTTTCGCATCGGCCAGCCGCCGATGCGGGCTCGCCGTCTGAGGCGAGCCACGCTAGACTTTCGCGGTGGATCAGGAATCAACCGCGTTCTGGCGTAACCTCGAAACCATCACCCGCACCGCGATCAGCGATCAGGGGATCGCGGCGCTGCGGGTGCCGGGACTGACGATTCTCGCCCATCCGGATCTTCGGCGGATCGGCGAGCGCGCGGTGCTCACCGCCCTGGCGTCTGGCCAGGAGGTGGCCCTGTCGCGTCTCGACCCGTTGTTCGCTGCGCCAGGCGACGCCCACCGGCGTCCCCTGGCCGATCCCCACCTGAGTCGCCGCCCCTTTCTGCTCGCCCGGACGCCGGAGGGCACGTTGCGCCTGTCGCGCAACGGTGCCAAGACTCAGATCGCAGCCGACACCGTGGCGATAGGCGATCAGCGCGACCTCGCGGTCGACGAGCTCGAGCGCGGGGTGGTGCTGCAAGTGGCGAAGCGCATCACCCTGCTCTTGCACATGCTGGACCCGGTGCCGCCGGAGGATCTCCCGAGCTTTGACCTGGTGGGCGAGAGCGCCGCCATGGTGGCGGTACGCCAGCAGATCAGCCGCGTCGCCGACCTCGAAGTACCGGCCTTGCTGCGCGGCGAGACGGGTACTGGCAAGGAACTCGTCGCCAACGCCATCCATCGCGCCTCGCGGCGCCGCGCGAAGCCGTTTGTGGCGGTCAACATGGGCGCCATCCCGCCGACCCTGGCGGCGGCGGAGCTCTTCGGCGCCGCCAAGGGCGCGTTCACCGGTGCCGATCGAAAACGTACCGGCTACTTCACTCGTGCACGCGGCGGCACCCTCTTCCTCGACGAAATCGGCGAGATGCCGCCGGAGGTCCAGGTGTTGCTGCTGCGCACCTTGGAGACCGGGGAGATCCAACCGGTTGGCTCTGAGACGTCGGAGGCGGTGGACATCCGTATCCTTGCCGCCACCGACGCACAGCTCGAGAGCGAGATCGATGCCGGGCGCTTCCGTGCCCCCCTCCTGCATCGCCTGAGCGGCTACGAGATCCGCCTGCCGCCCTTGCGCGAGCGGCGCGACGATCTGGGGCGTCTGCTGCTGCACTTTTTGCAGGACGAGCTGCGCACCCTCGGCGAGTCCTGGCGTCTGGAGCCGGCCGGGGGCGCGTCGCGGCCTTGGCTGCCGGCTTCGGTCGTCGAGCGGTTGGCGGTCTATGCATGGCCCGGCAATGTGCGCCAGCTGCGCAACGTGGCGCGCCACCTGGTGATTGATCATCGCGGCGCACCGCAGCTCTCCGTCACGCCGCAGATTCAAGCCCTACTGGAGGATCCGGCGGCTTCCGGAGCGGTTCGAGTCGCGGCCGAGTCCACCGACTCGCAGGCGAATGATCTGGCCGAGGCCAGTGGGCGATCGGTGCTGCGAACCTTGCTGCTGACCGACTTGGTGGACAGCACCCGGGTCGTCGAGCGCCTCGGCGATCAGCGGGCCGTTAGGGTCCTGTCGATGCACGATCGCGAGGCACGGCGCTTGTTGACCGAGTACGATGGCCACGAGATCGACAAGTCCGATGGTTTTCTGTTTCTTTTCGAGCGCCCAGCGGATGCGGTGGGCTACGCTCTCGAGTACCACGAGAACCTGACCGCGATGTCGGAGGATCTCGGGGTCGAGCTGGCGGCACGGGCCGGAGTTCATCTGGGTGAGGTCTTCGTGCGCAAGAATTCGTCGTCCGAGGTGGCCCGGGGGGCCAAGGCGATCGAGGTGGAGGGTATCGCCAAGCCGATGGCCGCGCGCCTGATGACCTTGGCCGGCGGCGGGCAGACGCTCCTGACACGCACTGTCTACGATCTGGCCCGGCAGGTGGCGCAAGGTGATCACCCCTTAGCCGCGCCGATCGTGCGCTGGATGAGCCACGGCCGTTATCGGGTCAAAGGCGTACAGGAGCCGATCGAAGTCATGGAGGTCGGTGTCGAAGGCGCTGCGCCCTTGTCGGCGCCGGCCGATACGCTCAAGGCGAGACAGGTGGCGGCGTCGGCGGACGCACCCGACACGGAGAACGATCCCGCAACGCGAGCCGGCGAAGCCACCGGAGAGGGCCTCTCATCCGAACGGGAGCCAGTCGAGACTGCAGAAGTCAAGAGTGGCAGCCGAGCGAGCTATCGCTCCCCGAACGCTGTGGAGGAAGAAGAGCTGCTGTTGGCGCTGCGTGCCCACCAGTTCCGCCTGCAACCGACCGCTGCTGCGTTGGGTATCTCGCGCACCTCGCTCTATAGCCTGATCGACAAGTCGCAGCGGATCCGTAAGGCGCGTGATTTGACCCGTGAAGAGATCGAGCGCAGCCGCAGCGCCATGAACGGCGATCTCGACGCCATGGCGGAAGAGCTCGAAGTGTCGCGCAAGGGCCTCAGCCGGCGGATGACCCAACTCGGCGTCTCCTAGCAGCGCATCTCGAAGCGCCTGCTCGGTCCAGGCGTCTGACTCCGATTCGCAGAGGGATTGCGAAGAGCGACCGGAGGCCTCCGGCATCTCCGTCGGCCGCCCGACATCTCCGGCGCCTCTCTGACGTTTCCAGCGAGGCTCCGACGTTTTCGTCGGCCCTCGTCATTTCTGCTGGCCTTCCGACATTTCCTTCGGTGCCCCGACATTTCCTTCGGTGTCCCGACATTTCCGCCTTCGTCGCGGACATTTTCAATGGTGTTGGCGACATTTCGTGATCGATCAATTTGACTAAATTTTAGTTGATTCGTGGCTACTGGCCTGGCACGTCCGTTGCTCTATAGGGCGGCGTAGGTTGGCCAACCTCCTTGCAGAAGTCAAAAGCACTTCGGCTCCTTCCTGAAGGTTCCAGTGAGTGCAAGCAGAAATTTGATTCGACGGCTGAGCCGTCACCAAGGAGAAAGCCATGTTTCAGTTCAAGAACAATTCGAAATGTTTCGGTTGGATCGCTGTCGCCCACTTGTTTGTCGGTTCGAGTGCTGTTTTTGCCGCGTCGCCTTGCACAGAGGTCTTGTCGATCGAGGCTGGTAGCCATTGGCAAGGTGAGTTGACTGCATTCGATGCCTCGCATGCGTATCGTGTCGACGTTCCATCGGCAGGTGTGATTCGCCTCGAAGTCGATGCGGCTGCGGTAGCCGAGGCGAGACCGGAGCTCGAATCGATCAATTCCACGTGTAGCGCCGGGCGTGCCGGCGATGTCGTACTGGTCGAGCAGTCGGCGATGCGTCAAATGGTTGCTTTTCGTTCGCCTGGGACCTATCACTTTCGGATCGCCGCGGACAAACCCGAGCAGACGTCGCTGATCGAGTACGAGTTGGCAACGAGCTTTACCGAGGCCCTGGTCGCGACGGAAGAGCTCGGTCTCGATCTCTATTCGATCGACGAGCGGGTCTTGGTGCGTTGGAGTGACCTATACCTCACTGGGTTGAAAAGCGACGACGACCCCGACGAGGTGAACCCGGGGCCTGGGTCCCCTTGGACGAGTGGTGGACCGAGCCTCAGCTGGATCTCCTTCCATACGGCGTCCGTGATGAAGAGCGATGACGATCCGGACGAGGTCAACCCGGGTCCTGGCCTCACTGGCGGCCATGGCTCGCGGTCGGGCTCCTGGTTGAAGAGCGATGATGATCCGGACGAGGTCAATCCGGGTCCTGGCTTCACCGGTGGGCAGGGCTCGCTTTCGGGTTCCTGGTTGAAGAGCGACGACGACCCGGACGAAGTCAACCCAGGTCCTGGCTTCACTGGCGGCGATCCGACAGCCCTGGGACGCTTGGTGATCACGCGGGCAGGCAGCCTGCTGAAGAGCGACGACGACCCGGACGAGGTCAACCCGGGTCCCGGCTTCACCGGTGGGCAGGGCTCGCTGTCGGGTTCCTTTCTGAAGAGCGACGACGACCCGGACGAAGTCAACCCGGGTCCCGGCTTCACCGGTGGACAGGGCTCGC
>JBCCGX010001014.1:0-3927 GCA_039029035.1 Acidobacteriota bacterium
GAGGTGGTGCTGGACGACAGGTTGTAGATCACCACGAAGTTGGCCAGCTTGTCCATCGCGGCCGAGCCCATCCAGCGATTGTCGGCATCGGGCGAGAAGGTGCCTTCCTCGAACAGGGTCCACGGACCGGCGCCGTTCTTGACCAGCTGGAACCAGCGCACACCGGCCTGGTTGAGGCCGTTGACGTCGGTCACCAGGTTGCCCACCAGCACCTGGAACGCACCGAAGACACGATACTGCAGGCGCCACATGATGACCTCACGCAGGGGGTCGAGGAGCACCGGCGTACCGGGCTGCGGGATGCAGCTGAAAGAGAACTGGCCGCAGAGGGTGGAATCGAACTCGGCCACGCCGATGTTGGTCGGCCCGGTGAAGGTGGAGTTCGCGGGTGTCGTGAAGTCGACGCTCAAGGCCCAAATCTCGAGGAAGTCCTGGGTCGGATCGTTCGAGCCGACATTGTGGATCTCGTCGTCGCGATGGCGTGCGATCCAGGCCGGTGTGCCGGCCGGCGGCAGGCCGGCACCATCGAGGTCACCGGGTGTGAGGGCTTGGAAGCCGAAGCCGGCCAGGCTCGGGGCGGTGAAGCGCTGCATAGAAGCCGCGGCGCCGGCCAGCATCTGGGAGCGCTCGAGGGCATAGATCGCCGGTCCGGCGGCCTCGTTGGTGGTGACGTAGTAAGCATCAGGCCCCACACCGTACTTCGGATAGTCGGGGAAGAACGGCGTCGGGAACTGGTAGGCAAAGAAACCGTTGAACGGATTCGAGGTGATCGACACGTAGACGCACAGCACGTTGCCAACCGTCGCGAACTCGCTCAGCAGCCAACGCCCGGCGAAACTATCGTAGAGGACGATCGGGTCGCCCCGGCCGTTGGCACAATTGCCGGTGCCGAGCACGTCGAGATTGACCGGCGAGGCCAGCACCGGCGCTTGGGTCACCTTGTCGTAGAGCTGCACCTGGGCACCGGCGCCGGCATTGATCATCTGGATGTAGAACTGGGTGCCGACGTCGCCGACCGGATCTGGCGGCTGGACGCCCGAAAAGCCTTGGCCGGGAAAGCGCGCCTGGCCGCGCTGGGCCGGACTGCCCTGGGCTCGGGTCTGGCGCTGCAACTCGGCGAGCGGATCCATCCGCGGCGTGGTTGGCTGCAGATGCCGCACATCCGATGCGGGAATCCTGTAGTGGCGCCGCGGCACCTCCTTGATCGGATCTCCGGGCTGCCAGCGACGTGCCGGCGCCACGTCGCGCAGGTCGGTCGTCACGAGATCCGGCGTGATGGTCGCGATGTGCTGACCGCGGTAGACCCCCGGCCTGTCCTCGCCATCCTGCGCCAGGGCGCTGGTGGTACCGAACGCCAGGAGCACCAAGCCAGCGCCAAGCCAATAGGAGGCTCTCCGGGGGACACCTCCAGTGGACGCTCGACAAAGGTTGAAATGTCGACGGTGCATGCTCGCTCTCCTTTCGTTGCCGATCCGAGGATGGGGCCCGTGACCTGTCATCCAAAACCCGGCGGCAAGTCGACGAGCCGTGCTTCATGAACAAATTGTCCGTTGATTCTATCTCACGGGTCTTCGGACCCTGGCCCAATGCCCGCCAACGGCGAGTTTTTCTTTTTGCTTGACAAGAACGATTCGATCTCTATACTACCGGCCGACCGGCAGGTAACCGGCCGACCGGCAGGTCAAACTCAAATCAGGCGAGGTGATATGGAGAAAACGACGCCCCCTTCGAAGTCGGCCAGCGCCGATGCCAAAAGCCGACGGCGTGAGATTCTGGAGACCGCGGCCCGCCTGATCTGCGAAAAGGGCTATAAGGGCACGTCGTTACGCGACATTGCCGAGGCCTGCGGCCTGACCAAGGCCGGGCTCTACCACCACAGTCGCAGCAAGGATCACCTGCTGTTCGAGATCATGAGCTACGGCATGGACCTGTTCGAGGAGCAGGTGCTCTATCAAGTGATGCCGATCGCCGATCCGGTGGCGCGCCTCCGCGCCTGTATGCATCTCAACGTTCTCCTGGTGACCGAAGACCGGACCAAAGAGGTCACCATCATCCTGCACGAGCACGCCACGCTCACCGGCGAGGCCCAGGCGCAGATCAACGCGCGCAAGAAGCGTTACGTGCGCTTCCTGGAGACCTCGTTCGCCGAAGCCATCCGCGACGGTGCCATCCAGCCGGTCAATCCCAAGGTGGCAGCCTTCTCCTTCCTCGGCCAGGTGCTGTGGATCTACAAATGGTTCCGCGCCGACGGTTCGATCGCTGCCGAAGACCTGGCCGCCGAGATGGAGAAAGTGTTCTTTGACGGCATGGTCTTGGACCCGAGCAAGCCGGAAGGGACGCGCGAGAAGAAAGAGTCGACACAACGGGAGGCGCTGCCTCCTGGCGAGGAGAAAGTCCATTGACCAGAGCTCGCTGGACGTCCCTGCCCGAAGCCGCAGCCTCGATCGACGACGGCGCCGTGGTGGCGCCTGGCGGCTTCATGCTCGGCCGCGCTCCGATGGCGATGGTTTTCGAGCTGGTGCGCCAGGCGCGCCGCGACCTGCATGTCATCTCGCTGCCCAATCCCCTACCGGCCGAGATCCTGGTGGCGGCCGGCGCGGCGTCTCGAGTGGAGTTCCTCTTCGCTGGTGTCACCCTCGCCGGCCGCGTCTGCCCCATGCCGGCTCTCAAGCAGGCGATCGAGAGCGCGTCGATCCGCTGGGCCGAGCACGACGGTTATCGGATCGTCCAGCGCTTGCGCGCCGCAGCCATGGGCCTTCCTTTCATCCCGGTGCCGGGTTACGGCGGCAACGACCTGGCGCGGCGCGATCCTCTGCCGGCCGTCACCGATCCCTTCA
Source organism: Acidobacteriota bacterium (assembly GCA_039029035.1). Taxonomy (GTDB): domain Bacteria; phylum Acidobacteriota; class Thermoanaerobaculia; order Multivoradales; family J023; genus JAAELT01. Next base: position 2,838 of record JBCCGX010001014.1, read on the forward strand.
CCGGCGAATCGGTGCCAGTGGAACAGGCGATGTACCCCGACGTCGCCCTGATCCACGCCCAGGCGGCGGATGACGACGGCAACCTCTACATCGAGGACCCAACGACCGATCGGGTCATCGCCGGCGCTGCGCGGCGTGTCGTGGCGACCGCCGAACGCCGCGTCGCCCGAGTCGACAACGCCACCATCCCTGGCTTCATGGTCGATCTCGTGGTCGAGGAGCCCCATGGGGCCTACCCCACCGGCTGCTGCGGCGCCTACCCGGCCGACGAAGACCACCTGCTGGCCTACCTCGAGACCGTCAAGGCCGGCGGGGTCGAGCGTTACCTCGATGAGGTGGTGCGCGGCGGCCGCCGCCAGGCTGAGATCGCACGAGTGGCCGCATGAGTCACAGCCCGGCACCATCTCCCGGTGCCCCTTCCCAGAAAGCTGCCCCTTCCCAGAGTGCCAGCCAAGCCGAACTGTTGATCGCCGCCCTGGCGCGGCGCATCGAGGACGGGATGGTGATCGCCACGGGTGTCGCCTCTTATCTGGCGATCCTGGCCATCGCCGCGGCGCGCGCCACCCACGCGCCACGGTTGACCTACCTTGCCTGTGTCGGCTCCCTCGATCCGGCGATGGATCGGCTCGAGCCGTCGGCCGAGAGCCTGGCCTATCTGCAGGGGCGGTCCGGTCAGATCACCATTCCGGATCTCTTCGATCACGCTCGCCGCGGCCGGATCGACCTGATGTTTTTCGGCGCCGCCGAGGTCGACGCCGCAGGTGACACCAACCTCTCCGCCGCCGGCAGCCTCGATCGCCCCACCTACAAATTTCCCGGAGTCGCCGGCGCCGCCACCCTGCGGCGCTGGGTGCGACGCCCGATCCTGTCGATCAGCCGGCAGAGCCAACGCAATCTGGTGCCCAAGGTGCAGGTGGCGTCGACCAGCGATCCGGCCCGGCGCACACCACTCTACACCGATCTCGGCGTCTTCGAGCTCGGTGCCGAGGGTGCCGAGCTAGTCTCGCGCCACCCCTGGGCCACGCCGCAGCAGATCGCCGAGCGCACCGGCTTCGAATATCGCATCGCCCGCTCTCTACCCGTGACTTCA
>JBCCGX010001015.1:0-3924 GCA_039029035.1 Acidobacteriota bacterium
CCGGACGACTTTTTATTGATTCGGCGGATCTGCCGCAACCCGCTCGATGAGCCGCACCGCGGCGTTGCTGCGTTCGTAGGCGTCGAAGTGGCGGCGCATCGCGGCGAGGTTGCGGCGCAGGTTGGGTTCGGACAACGCGCGTTCGACGTTGCGCTCCAGGTCTTGCGAGCTGTCTCGATCCTTGTTGGCGACCAGACCCAGGCCGTGGAAGGCGATACGGGCGGCACAGCCGTCCTGGTCGACGTAATGGGTCGAGTAAACGACCATCGGCACCTGGAGCGCGACGCATTCGTTGAGCGTCGTGATGCCGCCGTGGGTGATGGCGCAACTGGCGATCTCGAGCACGTCCAACTGCGGCGCGAAGTCCAGCACCAGGGCATTCGACGGTAAGGGCGCCAAGGCCTCGGCGGCGAGCTTGCCGCCGAGACCGAGGACCAGATCCCAATCGTTGCGTCGGTCGAAAACGTCGAGGACCCGGCGTAGGAAGGCCTCGTCCGCCGACCAATAGGTGCCGAGAGAGCAGTAGATCAGGGGGCGGCCAGGATCGCGCTGGTCGCGGAAGCGCTGCCAGCGCTCGGTGCTGGCCGGGTCGATCTGCGTTTCGCGGCGCTGGCGCGCGATCATCGGTCCGACGTAGTGCAGGTTGGGATGGGGCGACTGAGGAAACTCCATCTCCCAGGCGTTGAAGCACAGCACCGGCAGGTTCCGGTAGAGGGCGGGGCGCAGCCAGTGGGCGCGCGATACGATGCGGCGTAGAGGCAAACCGCGATCCCGAGCGAGGGCTCTGAGATCGGCGTATCGCACCGTGTCGTAGGGCACCGGTGGCAGCAGATCGCCACGGCGGAATCGGGACCAGGCCTGGCGCAGCTCCATGTGCAGGGTCTCGAGCCGCAGACGCCACCAGGCCCGAGTGATGGCTCGCCGCCTGGCAGGCGTGCCGCCTGGCATACCGTCGGTGTGCAGTGGCGGCACACCCGGCCGACGGAAGATCGAGAACCAGACGATCGGCAGCAGGGTCGGAATCTTCGCCGCTGCCGTCGCCAGGATAGCGAAGTGCATCTCGATGTCGATCAGCAGCACGTCGGGCGCCAGGCGGCCGACGAGTCTTTCGATCTCGTCGTTGGCGATCGATTGGCGGCGGATACGGCGTCGTCGGGCGAGCCAGCGCAGGGCGTTGCGCGGTCGCGTCACGGTGGACCAAAACGCGGGGTCGTCGTGCACCAGCTCCTGGAAGGTACGATCCCCCGACAGGGGATGGAACGGATGGCCCTGTGCCTCCACCTGCTGGCTGACGTCCGCTGGGCTGGCATAGCTCACTTCGTGCCCGGCAGCGAGCAGCAGCCGACTGAGCTCGAAGCTCGAGTTCAGGGTGCTCGACATGCCGTTGGTGAGGTAGAGAATCTTCATTCGGAGGGTATCGAGGCGCGGCTGAGGTCGTCGGTGCGGTCGAGATCATCGAGCCCGTCGAGGTTGTCGAGCACTCTCGACAGCTTGCGCCCGACCTCTTGCACATAGGGCTCGCGTAGCACCTCGATGTGGCGGCCTTCGATCCGGTCGATACCTAGGCGGCCACGCACCAGGGGGCCCCAGCCGAAGTCCTCGCCAAAGCGGGCGTCGTGGGTGCGAAAGAGGTGCACATCGCCGTCGTAGGGCCGCGGCAGCCAGTCCCGCATGGCGCGAAAATGCTGCTTGGCGGCGTGGTGGTAGACCTGGGGCAAGGTCCGCATGTCGAGAACGTCCTCGATCTCGGGCGGTGCTTCGGCTCCCTGGCGCGACAGCTTGCGCCACAGGCGCCGGGCCGCCCGGCGGGCGAAATCCACCGTCGAGGCGGCGATGTCCCGCGGCGCCTTGGCGAGCAGATTCTTCAGCCGACGGGCGACCTGGACGGACGCCGCCTGGCTATCGTCGAGGTAGGCCCGTGGCACGCTATCGATCAGGATGACGAGGTCGATCGTTTCACCGGCTGCCAGAAGACGTTGCGCCATCTCGTAGGCAACGCCGCCGCCGATGCAGTAGCCGCCGAGGCGGTATGGACCGTGCGGTTGGGCCTGGCGAATGGCCTCGATGTAGCGCTCGGCCATGGCGCCGAGATCGGCGAGGGGCTCGGGCGGCGCCTGCAGGCCGTAGAGGGGAATGGCCGGATCGAGATGGTTCGCCAGGTTGTAGAACCAGCCGACCTCGCCCCCCAAGCCGTGCACCATGTAGAGGGGCGACCGGGCACCGCGGGAGCGGACGCCGACCACCACCGGCCATTCGGTCGCAACCTCCTGAGCATCGATCTGCTGGGCCAGCCGGCGCACCGTTGCGGCCTCGAAGACGATGCCGAGAGGCAGCTCGCAGCCGAAGTCGTGCCGTACCCGCGCGATCATCGTCGGCACCAGCAGAGAGTTGCCACCGAGATCGAAGAAGTTGTCGTCGCGGCCGAACTCCTGGGTCGCAATCAGGTCGTTCCAGATCCGCATCAGCTGCGCTTCGGTCGGCGTCGCGGGTTGCTCGGCGTCGGTTCCTCCCAGGGGTCTGGGGGGTGGGGCAGGGAGGGGGAGCTCCGGAGCCGCCGAACCGTTCGCCGGATCCATCGTCGGCGGATCGAAAGTCGATCGCAACAGGTGACCCAGCGTCGGTGCCGAGTCGGCCGCCAAAGTCTCGACCAGCTCGGCGAACCGATCGATGAGCTCTTCGACACGATCGTCCTCCAGGAGGCTGCGGTCGTAGTGCGCCGCGAGAACGATCTCTGGCTCCGGCCGGATCGCCAGGGTCAGGGGATAACCAGAGGTGAGATCGCCCTGCCAGTCGTGAAGCGAGAGGTCGTCAGCCGCCGTGTCCCCGGCGGTATTGAAGCTGGGGAAATTAGCGTGAGCCAGCAGGGAATCGAAGAGCGGACGACGGAGGACCACACCCCCGGCGCGCAACAAGCGGTCGAGAGGGCAATGCTCGACCTGCTGCAGGGCTTGTTGGCGGCGGAACAAGTCCCGTAACCACGCGATCGGCTCCTTCTCGGGCGAGATTTCGACCTGCAGCGGCAGAGCGTTGGCGAACAGGCCGACCATGGTGTCGAGCCCGTCGAAGGGGGCAGCGCGGCCGGAGACCGTGAGGCCGAAGACCGGTCGACTTGAGCCCGTGGCCTCGGCCAAGGCCAGGCCCCAGGCACCAAGGAAGAGGCTACTCGGTGGCAGTTGATGGTCGCGGCCCCACTGTTCGAGCTGCTGTTGGGAGACGGCTGTCAGTCGACGCTCTCGGATTGCCTCGGCCTGCGCCTCGCCGCGCCAAGTCGAGGCGACGAGCGGTGGAGCTGCAATCATGTTCCGCGCCTCGAAGCCGTTGTGCTCCCACAGCTCGGCACCAGCCTCCTGCAGGTCCCGGCCCCGGACCCAAGTCGCGTAGTCGCGAAACGGTCTCGAGGGTGCATCCTCGAAGGTGTCGGCGGTACAGCTGGCCTTGTAGCGGGCGAGCACCTCGCGTAGCACCAGGGCGCTGGACCAGCCGTCGAGCAGGAGGTGGTGGCAGGCCCAGAGTAGGCGATGCTCGTCCTGCGCCAGGCGCAGCAAGACCATTCGCAGGACCGGTGCCTGGGTGATGTCCAAGCCCTGGTGCTGCATCTCGGTGACGAGCCCGATCTGCCGGCTCTGCTGCTCGGAGCGCGGCATCTGGCGCCAATCCACGGTGGTGAGAGGCAGCTCGACGGTCCGTTGGACGACCTGCACGGGGTGTTTGAGGTTCTGCCAATGCACCGAGCTACGCAGGACAGGGTGGTTCAGAATCGTCGCCCGCCAGGCAGCCTCGAACAGGTCGTGGCGCAAGGGGCCGCGCAGGGTGCCTTGTTGGAGCAGGAAGCCGGAGTCAGCGTCGCCATGGCGCAGGCGGTGCACCAGCAGGGCCTCCTGCAGCTCGGTCAACCGATAGATGTCTTCAACGGCTTGTTTGTCG
>JBCCGX010001016.1:0-3924 GCA_039029035.1 Acidobacteriota bacterium
GGTGACCGAAGGCCAGTCGGCGCGCTGGACATCGGCTTGCAGATAGGCCTCGAACCAGGGCGCGAGCTGCATCTCGGCCTGCCGCCGCGACAGGCCGGCGGGCAAGCGCGCATACACCTGGGCGAATCGGGCGCGGTGCTCTTCGAAGCCGGTCCAGCCGGCGGTGACCCGCGCCTTCATCATCATCGGCAGCCACAAAGCAGCCGGCCGTCCGCGGTCCATACCGTGGAAGCCGGCCTGGGCCACCCCGATGACTGTCATCGGAAAGTTGTCGACCAGGATCCGCTCGCCGACCACGCCGGGGTCACCGCCGAAGTGGCTCTGCCAGAAAGCATAGGACAGCACCACTTGCGGATGGGCGTCCTGTTGCACGTCCTCGGACGGGCCCAATAGGGCGCCGAAGGCGGGGCGCACACCGAGGGCGGCGAAGAAGTCACCCGTCACCAGCTCGGCCTGGGCCGGGCGGGGCGACTCCCGAGCGCCCAGATGGACCGGCGTGCCGACGCGGGCGAAGACCTGCTCCAGCACCTCGGACTCGCGCTGCATTTGGCGGAAGAGGGGGAAGGGGAGCAGGTGCCCATAGCCGACGTTGCCCATGCCGGCGACGACAAAGCGGCCGTCCCAGCGCAACTGCACCAGGCTCTCGGGATCGGTCACCGGCAGAGGGCGAAACAGCGCCTGATCGGCAAGGGAGAAGATCGAGGTGTTGAGGCCGACACCGAGGGCCAGGGAGAGCAGAATCGCGGCGGTGGAGGCGGGGGCGGCGCGCATCTGGCGCAAGGCGTAGCGCGTGTTGCGGATCAGGTGATCGAGCCACATCCAATGGTTGGACTCGTAGAAGCGCTCCTGGCTGCGGGTGACGTTGCCGAACTTGCGGCGCGCCGCCAGCATCGCCTGGTCCGGATCCATGCCTTCTTCGATCAGCTGGTCGGCTTCCAGCTGCAGGTGGGCTTCGATCTCGTCGAAGAAATCCTGGTCGTCGCGTTGCTTGAGCATGCCGGCTCCTCGGCTGAGCGTTGGTGGGGCGCAGTCCTATGATGGGTTCAGGCCGAGCACTCGACCCATAGCGGCGGTGAAGCGCTGCCAGCGGTCGGTCTCGGTGGCGAGCTGAGTGCGGCCTTTCGCCGTCAGCTGGTAGTAGCGCGCCCGCCGATTGTTCTCGCTGGTGCCCCAGTGGGCGCTGATCCAGCCTTTCTTCTCGAGGCGCTGCAGGGCGGGATAGAGCGAGCCGTGGTCGACCAGCAGCACCTCGCCCGAGCTGCGCTGGATGGCGCGCGCGATGCCCTGGCCGTGCTCTTGGCCGAAGACGAGGGTGCGGAGGATCAACAGGTCGAGGGTACCCTGGAGCAGGGCGATGCGCTCGGCGTCATGATCTTGGGTAGACATTCTACATGAGTACCGCGCTTCGGGTAGAATGTCAACCCAAGTGCTGGCGGCGGGCGTGAAAATCCCGAGAACTCGGGATAGGCGAGACGGTCGCGGTCGTGGCCTGATGGTGCCACCATGCAACGTGGGAAGGAGGTGAACGCCGTGCAGGCCAAGACACAGATTCAGGCGGGACCGACAATCATCCAGGATCCGGCTCTCCCACCGTAGCCTGTCGCTTTCTCGGCTGGCCGCGTAGGATCCGGCACGTCCCCGTGCCGGACACCGTGCCGGCTCGGGACCTTGCGAGGACCAGATGATCCGGCCAGCCACGATTCTCTTGCGGCTTCTTCTTGGCGCCGGCGCGACGGCGATGGCAGCCGAGGCGGCGCCGCCGCAGCCCGTCTTCGAGCGCATCGACAGCCGCGACGGCCTGGCCCACAATTCGGTTGGCGCCATCCTGCAGGATCGCCGTGGCTTCGTGTGGATCGGTACTTTCGCCGGCCTGAACCGTTACGACGGGGTGGAGTTCGTCGTCTGGCGCCACGACCCGAAGGACCCGGCTTCGCTGTCGAGCAACGACATCAACGGCCTACTCGAAGACCGTGCCGGCAACCTCTGGGTCGGTACCGGGCGCGGCCTCGATCGCATGGAGCGTGGGGGCTGGGGGCGCCAACGATTTCGCCGCTACGCGGCCCGTGGGCCAGACGGAGAGCGCGTGCCTTCGCCGATTCGGACCCTGTTCGAAGATCGCGCTGGCAGCATCTGGGCCGGAATGCCGACCGGCCTTCTGCGCTACCTGGAAACCGACGATCGGGTCGAGTGGCTGCGCCACGATCCGCTCGATCCGCACAGCCTGGCGGAGGGCAGCGTCTACAGCATACGGCAGGATGCGGCCGGGATGTTGTGGGTTCTCACCGCCTCGGCGCCGGAGAATCGCGACGTACCGACCGTCCTCCATCGGCTGACAGCCGACGGCTCCGGTTTCGACCGCTTCGTCGCTCCCGACGGCTGGCAGGCGACGGCGCTGCTGATCGATCGCTCGGGCCGCTTTTGGCTCAATGTCGCGGGGCTCGGCACCTTCGATCCCGCCTCGGGCCGCTTCCATCGCCCGATCCTGGAGCGCAACGACGTCGCCTTCGGTGACCTGGTACAGGACCAGGCGGGCGCCCTCTGGGTGTCGACTTTGAGCGGTTTCTTGTGTTTTAGGCCGGACGCTGGGGAGGTCTCCGGCCCTTGGCCGAAGGTGGCGGCGGAAGACCGCCTCGCCGCGTACGCCGGGTTGCTGATCGAGGACCGCGAGGAGCGCCTGTGGATCGGCAGCCGCGGTGGGCTGTTCAAGTGGGATCGACAGCGCAAGCCATTCCGGCACATCGCGCGGCGGCCAGGGGATCGGGGCAGCTTGAGCAGCGATCGGATCTCGGCGGTGCTCGAAGATCGATCGGGTAATCTGTGGCTGGGGACCTATGGTGCGGGCTTGAATCGCCTGTCGAGCGAAAACGCTGTGGCGAACCGCTACCGGCACAACCCCGACGATCCGACGAGCCTGTGCCACGACACGGTGTGGCACCTGGCAGAAGACCCGGCAGGCGGCTTCTGGCTCGGGGTCGATGATGGCCTGTGCCGTTTCGACCCGGCCACGGGGCACTTCCACCGCGCCCTGGAGGCGTCGGCTGTCGGGGCGGGCGAGGGCAGCGTGCGTTTCATTGTGCCGGCGCAGGACGGAATCCTGTGGCTGGCGACCGAGGGTGGGCTGTTATCCCTTGATCCGGCGAGTGGAGAGGTCCGCCGCCATGGCAGCGAACCGCCCGATGGCCCGGGCCATCGGCTGATGCACTCCCTCCACCTTGACGACCGCGGCAGCTTGTGGCTCGGGACGCAGGGGGGCGGCCTGGAGCAGCTCGACCTCGCCAGTGGCAACCTGGTGCGTCATCGGCTGGTCACTGCGGCCGGCCGCGAGCTGCGCAACGAAGCGATCTACTCGTTCTGGCCCGGTGCGGACGGTACGTTGTGGCTCGGATCCGGCGAAGGTCTGAGCCACTACAGCCCTGCCACCGGCGAGCTGCAGCACCTTACGACCCACGATGGTTTGCCCGGCCCGTCGGTTTTCGGCGTTCTGGGGGACCACGAAGGACGCTTGTGGCTGGGCACCAATCAGGGCCTGTCGCGTTTCGATCCTGGGCAGTCCCCGGGTCGGCAATTTCTCAACTTCGATCTGGTCGACGGGATCGGCAACCTGGAGTTCAACCGCCACGCCACCGCGCGTACCGTAGACGGCCGCTTTCTCTTCGGTGGTATGAGCGGGTTGACTGCTTTCAGGCCGGAGGAGATCGTCGAGGATTCGGTGGTGCCGGAGGTCGCCCTGACCCGGGTGCGGGTGGGCACGCGTGGCGGCGAGTCGATCTTCCACCCGACCATCGATGACGCTCTGGTCCTCGAGCCGCGCCAGAGCTCGGTCGCCTTCGAGTTCGCCGCGCTCGATTTCACCAACTCGGCCCGCACCCGTTACGCCTACCAGCTGCAGGGATTCGACGACGGCTGGATCGACAACGGCGCGCA
>JBCCGX010001017.1:0-3919 GCA_039029035.1 Acidobacteriota bacterium
CCTACTGGACGAAGAAGCTCTCGAAGGAAGGCTACCTCGCCGATTTTCTGCCCCTCGAGTCGATCCCCGCACGACGTCAGGATCTGCCCCCAGCTTATGCCATCAGCGGCGCCATGTACCTCATTCGGCGCTCGATCCTTCAAGCGCAAGAAACCCTGTTCCCGCAGCGCACTCTCCCTCATGTCATGCCGGCGGAACGCTCCCTCGACATTGACTCCCCCTGGCACCTCCAGGTGGCAGATCTCGTACTGAAGGCGAGTGGGCGATGATCGAGATTGCCCCAAGCGGCCGCAAGATCGGCGACGGCCACCCGGTGTTCGTCATCGCCGAGGCCGGCGTCAATCACAACGGCGAGCTCTCTTTGGCCAAAGAGCTCGTGGACGCGGCCAACGAATCGGGCGCCGACGCGGTCAAGTTCCAGACCTGGATCACGTCCGAGCTCGTTGCTGCCGACGCGCCGATGGCTGAGTACCAGCAGGAGAACGTTGGCACCTCACAGAGCCAGTACGAGATGCTCGAGGCGCTCGAGCTCAGTCAGTCCGACTTCAGTGAGTTGCGCGACTATGCCGAGCGCCGGGGCATCCTCTTCTTTTCAACTCCAGATGAGCCACACAGCGCCGACTTTCTCGATCAACTAGGGGCTCCCCTGTTCAAAATTGGCTCCGGCGAAGTGACGAATCTGCCGTTCCTGAGGTACGTCGCGGCCAAGGGCAAGCCGCTCATTCTTTCCACCGGCATGTCGACCCTTGGCGAAGTCGAGGAGGCCGTCCGCACCATCGAGGCGACTGATAACCGCCAGTTGATCCTGCTGCATTGCGTCTCCGACTACCCGGCCGATCCCGCAGACTGCAATCTACGGGCCCTCGATACTTTGCGGACCGCCTTCGGTTACGCCACCGGCTTCTCCGACCACACGTTGGGTTACGAAACGGCTTTGGCTGCGGTGGCACGAGGCGCCTGCGTGATCGAGAAGCACCTCACTCTGGACAAATCGATGGCTGGGCCGGACCACCGTGCCTCGATGAATCCGGCGGAGCTCGCCGATCTGGTGACTTCGATTCGGAAGGTCGAGAGCGCTCTCGGGACGGGCCACAAGCGACCGACCCTAGCCGAGCTGGAGACCCGAAAGGTCGTGCAGAAATCGATTGTGACGTCGCGCGACCTCGCCGCGGGATCGATTTTGCAAGAAGCTGACCTGGCCCTGCGCCGGACGTCCGGTGGCTTGCCCCCAGCCGAGCTTCCCCAGGTTCTCGGCCGACGCCTGAAGGCCGCGGTCAGCGCCGAACATCCGCTGCGCTGGAAGGACCTTCGATGAGTCGCAAGGTCGCCGTCGCGACCTTCGCTCGTTCCGATTACGGCAGCTGTTTACCGATCCTGCGCGCCTTGCGGGACGATCCGGATGTCGAGTTGGTCGTCTTTGCCGCCGGCATGCACTTGGTGCCCGAATTCGGCCATACCCTGCGTGCCATCGAGGCTGACGGCTTCGAGATCACCGAGACCATCGAGATGTTCCTGGCCGCCGATTCACGGCGTGCCACGGCCAAGGCCATCGGTCTCGGCACCCAGGGCTTCGCCGATGCCCTGGCCCGTCACCGGCCACAAATCCTCCTGATGATCGGTGATCGCTGTGAGCTACTCGCCGCTGCCAGCGCCGCTTTGGTGCTGCAAATCCCGGTGGCTCACGTCTCCGGCGGGGAGATCACTGAGGGGGCGATCGATGACCAGGTGCGGCACGCGCTCACCAAGCTCAGTCATCTGCACTTCGTCAGCCACGAAGAGCATGCCGCGCGTGTCCTGCAGATGGGAGAGGAGCCCTGGCGCGTGCGAGTGACCGGTGACCCGGCTCTCGATCTGCTGCACCAAGAGGAGCTTCTCGATCGCCAGGCGCTCGAGAAACACCTCGGCATCCCCCTCGTCGCACCGGTAGCTGCCGTGACCTTCCACCCCACGACCCTCGGCATCACCTCGGCCGAAGACGAAGTCGGCTGCCTATTGAGCGCCCTGAGCGACATGAAGGGAACCTTGATTCTCACCGCGCCGAACGCGGATCCTGAATATCGTTCGATTTACGCCGCGATGGAGCGCTTTGTCGACCAACGGTCGCACGCCGGCCTCTTCGCCAATCTGGGCCAACGCGTGTACTACAGCCTGCTGGCCGAGGCGGATCTCATGGTGGGCAACTCTTCCAGCGGTATCTGGGAAGCCCCGAGCTTCAAGCTACCCGTGGTCAATCTGGGCGACCGCCAGAGGGGGCGTTTACGGGCTGCCAACGTCATCGACGTCGAGGTCGACGCCGAGAAGCTGGGTGAAGCCATCCATCGGACTCTGGATCCGGCATTTCGTGAGCAGTTGGCCGGCCTCGAGAACCCCTATGGTGACGGCCGAGCGGCGGCGCAGATCGTCGCGGCGCTCAAAGATGCCGACCTGGGGCTGGCTCTGCTACGCAAGAAATTCATCGATCAACCCTGCCTTGCAGCCCCGAATCCTTCTGACGGCGACGACGCCGAGGAGACCCTACGTCCATGAGCTGGGACCCGATCTGGGAAGAGACCTTCGCCAACCGAGAGTGGGGACGCTATCCGCCGGAAGAGCTGATCCGCTTCGTCGCCCGCCATTTCTACAGCGCAGCCGAACGTCACCAAGTCCGAATCCTCGAGATCGGCTGCGGACCCGGCGCCAACATCTGGTACCTCGCCCGCGAGGGCTTCGACGCCTATGGCATCGATGGCTCGCCGACCGCGATCGGCAAAGCGCAAGCCTATCTCCAGAGCGAAGGCCTGAAAGGCCACCTGACCGTCGGCGACGTCTCCGATTTGAAACAGATCTACTCAGAATCTCACTTCGATGCCGTGGTCGACGTCGGCTGCCTGGTCTGCAACTCTCTGTCTGAGATCGCCTCGATCCTGGATCAGGCCAAAGCCGCGCTGAAACCAGGCGGTCGGATCTTCTCGATGGTGCTCGGCGCCGGCACCTGGGGCGACGGCTTGGGGCGGCAAGTCGAGCCGGGGACCTTTGTCGACATCACCGAAGGCCCCTTGGTCGGCAAGGGTCTCTGTCACTTCTTCTCAGTCGAAGAGATCGATACTCTGTTCGGCGAACGATTCGGTGACTTGCAAGTGGACTACATCCACCGCAGCTGCGCCGACAGAGATCAGCTCATCAAGCACTGGCTCATCGAGGGAACAAAGCTCGCTTGAGGATCCGGACCCTGACGCCGGAACAGTCGCCGGACTGGCACCGGATCCTGCATCGCCTGCCGGCGCACGACGCCTACTTTCTTCCGGAATACCACCTCGCTTACGAGCGCAATGGTGATGGAGCGGCCACCGCGTTCGCCGCCGAGGAAGGTGGCGAGATCCTCTTCCATCCTTTCCTGGTGCGACCGATCACACGGGTCGGCAAGACGGCAACGACCGAAGGCTGGAGCGATATCGAGACCGTCTATGGCTACAGTGGCCCCTTGGCGACGACCACGGACCCGGAGTTCCTGCGGTCGTCGTGGAGCGCTTTCTCCGATTGGTGCAGCGAGCAACGCATCGTGGCGGAGTTCATCAGATTCCATCCGATCGCCGATACGACGCGCTTCGCGGACGCCAGTATCCGCATCACTCGCCAACGGGAGACCGTGGTCCTGGATCTCGAATCGACCGAAGAGGCTCTATGGCAGAGCTACCCCTCCAGGCAGCGCAACATGGTTCGCAAGGCGCGCAAGCGTGGCCTGGTCGGTCGACGGGCCAATCTGGTGGCCGACCTGGAGACCTTCCACAAACTTTACCGAAGCACCGTCGAACGCCTGCAAGCCGACCGCTACTACAGGTTCTCTCGAGCGTATTTTTCGACCCTCACCCACGACGAAAAGAATCATGTCCACCTGTTCGAAGTCCGCGATGATGCCCGGGTCGCTGCGGCGGCGCTCTTC
>JBCCGX010001018.1:0-3918 GCA_039029035.1 Acidobacteriota bacterium
ACTTCCACGATTTCCCCTCGTGGAAGGGTCGAGCCGAGGTGATCAGCGTCGCCTCGAGCATGCACACCGAAGCGCGGGATTACCTCCGCTTCGCCATCGGCTTGATCGAGAAGGCGGGCCTCGAGCCCGAAACTTACGCCGAGATGTTTCGCCCACACACGACCCTCACCGAAGAAGAGCGCGGCATGGCCGAAGAGCAGCACGTCGGCCTCGGTTTCTTCCTCCGCGACACCCCCTTCGGCCGCCTGGTCGAGCACGGTGGCAACAACGGTGATTTCCGCTGCAAGTTCGGCGCCGTGCCCGAAGCCGGTCTGGCCTACGCGATCTTCACCAACACTAACGTCGGTGGATTCTTGGCCGACGCGGTGGAGCAGTATCTGCTCTTCGGGCGGGTTGGCTCGGCTGAAAAGTGACGTCAGAGCTCGATCGCCAAGTTCGGCGGCGAAAATCGATCGATCGACGATCGATCGCGAGATCGCTCGACGGCTGCAGTCTCAGGGGCTGTCGGCTAGACTCGGCAGCTCGCGCACCGATTCACGATCCGGAGACCCACCATGCCAAGGATCCGCTTCTTGCTACCTGTCCTCTGTTGGTTGATCGTTTCGCCCACTGCAGCTCAGGAGGAGCGCGAGACGATTCCACCGGCACCGCCGCGGGCGGAGGGTGAAGGACCTTATGAACGGCTGATCTTGCGCGGTGCAACCGTGATCAACGGTACCGGCTCGCCGCCGATCGGTCCGATGGACGTGGTGATCGAAGGCAATCGGATCGTCAACGTGAAAGGGGTCGGCTATCCGGGCGTGTCGATCGACCCCGAGGGGCGTCCCGAGCTCGGCGAGAAGGGGCGCGAGATCGACGCGACGGGGATGTACGTTCTGCCGGGCTTCGTCGACATGCATGGGCATATCGGCGGCATCCAGCAAGGCACACCGGCGGAGTACGTTTTCAAACTGTGGATGGGCCACGGCATCACCACGATCCGCGACCCTTACTGCGGCAGTGGTCTGGACTTTTGCCTGGACCACCGGGAGAAGAGCGCCGCAAACGAGATCACGGCGCCACGGATCGAGGCCTACCTGGCGTTCGGCTCGGACCGCGATCAGCCCTTCACCACCCCGGAACAGGCGCGCCAATGGGTGAAAGAGGTGGCGGAGAAGGGCGCCGACGGGCTCAAATTCTTCGGCTACCGCCCCGACATCATGCAAGCGGCGATCGAGACTGCCAAGGCCACCGGGCTACGCACCGCTTGCCACCACGCCCAGCTCGACGTGGCGCGGGTCAATGTGCTGACCACCGCGCGTTGGGGTCTGACGACGATGGAGCATTGGTACGGTCTGCCGGAGGCTCTGTTCGACGACCGAACGGTGCAGGACTATCCGCTCGACTACAACTACCTCAACGAGCAGCACCGTTTCGGTCAAGCCGGGCGACTGTGGAGTCAAGCCGCCAAACCGGGTAGCGAGAAGTGGAACGCGGTGATCGAGGAGCTGATCTCGCTCGACTTCACCATCGATCCGACCCTCACTATCTACGAGGCCAGTCGCGACCTGATGCGGGCGCGGCGTGCCGAGTGGCACGAGGAGTACACGCTACCTTCGTTGTGGGATTTCTTCCGTCCCCACCGCAAGGCCCACGGCTCCTATTGGTTCGATTGGACCACCGAAGACGAGGTGGCGTGGAAGAACAACTACAAGATCTGGATGCGCTTCCTGAACGACTACAAGAATCGCGGCGGCCGGGTGACGACGGGATCCGACTCGGGATTCATCTACAAGCTCTACGGTTTCGGTTACATCCGCGAGCTCGAGCTGTTGCGCGAAGCCGGCTTCCATCCGCTGGAGGTTATCCGAGCAGCAACCCTCGACGGTGCGGAGGCTTTGGGTCGAGAGGGCGAGATCGGCAGCGTCGAGCCGGGTAAGCTGGCCGATCTGGTGGTGGTCGACGAGAATCCGCTGGCCAATCTCAAGGTGCTCTATGGCACCGGTGCTGTGCGGCTCGACGAAGACAACGTGCCCTACCGCGCCGGCGGGGTGAAGTACACCATCAAGGATGGCATCGTCTACGACGCCAAACAGCTGCTGGCCGACGTGCGGGAAATCGTGCGGCAGGCGAAGGACAAAGAGGGGCGAGAGATCGTCCAGCCGGGCATGCCGGGAGATGTGATTCCGGCGGCTGATAAGGATTCAGCTCCGGCCCATGCACACTGAGGCGCAAAACCGTCTTGTTGGGCCGCATGGCCTGCGCCCGCCTCGGTGGCTGAAGGTCGGGCGCCCACCGTGCGCCCTACTCTGAGGTGATCCGCCGGACGCAGCGAAAACCGATCTCGGGCGACCGGGCGCTGGGTCGGCTGCCGCCGCGAGCGGCGACTCGGAGATCGGTCGGCGGGGCATCGTAGGAGCCGCCGCGCACGACCCACAGGTCGGCCGCGTCGTCCTCAGAGGTGATGCTACGCGGTCCCTGGCGCCGGCTCCTGGCCAGCGCCGGTGTAAGGCCCTTCGGGTCCACTTTCGGCCCGGCGGAATAGGGACCTCGAAGGCCCCCGATCCATTCCCAAACGTTGCCGTGCATGTCGTACAGGCCCCACCGGTTCGGCTCCTTCCGGCCGACGGGTTGTGGGCTTCCGGTGGAATTGGCGGCATACCACGCGAAGCGACCCAGCTCGCCTTCGTCGTTGCCGAAAGCCCACAGCGTTTGGCTACCGGCACGGGCAGCAAACTCCCATTCGGCTTCGGTGGGGAGGTCGAAGCCATATTGTTGGCAAAATCTTCGCGCCCGCGACCAGCTCACACCGGTCGCCGGCAGATCGGCCTCGCCAGGGTGATCGGGGCGCCAGCGCCTGTATTGCTCGTTGGTGACCTCGTACTTGCCTAGCCAGAACTCGCTCAGGGTGACCGAATGCGCCGGTTTCTCGAGGTCGATGGCCTGGGTATCATCTTCAGCAGAGCCCATGGTGAACGTACCCGTGCAGATACGGACGAAGGCGATGGCCTGGTCGACGACTTCTTCCCCGGCCTGGCACGGGGGCGGGCCGGAGCTCGTCTCGGGCGCTGGTCGCTCCAGGCTGCTGATCTGATCCTGTGCCTCCTGCAACTGATGCTCGAGAGTAGCCTGGCGCGTTTCGGCCTCGAGGGCGCGGGCGGCTTCCGCCTGCCTCTGCTGTTCTGCTGCCTGCAGTCGGCTTTCCAGCAGTGAATTGGGTGGTGCCTCGGTAGGCTGAGCTGCTGCCGCCGAATCCTTGTCATCCAGCGCGTCGCGCAGGGCATCGAGAGCCTGGGCGCGCTCGAGCAGCTCAGACTTCGTCGTCTCGACTTCCCGGCGTAGGCTCTCTGCCTCCTCGGATTGGCCAGCGAGGGCCAGTCTCTCCGCTTCTGCTTCGAGCCGGAGCGCCCTTTCCTGCTCCAACTCGTCGAGAGCCTCTTCCTGGCTTTCGGCAAGAATCGCCAGGCGAGAGGCGAGCTCGCTTCCGCGTTCGATCGCGGCGCGGGCAAGATCCCGCTCGCGGGTGATCTGTGCGGTCTGGAAGGCCATGGCGACGCCGAAGCCCAGCACCAGCAGCACAATCAGCGCTGCCGTGCCCACGGCCAGCTTGTTGCGGCCGACGAACTTGCGGCTGCGATAGCCCAATGAGCTGGGTCGTGCGACGACCGGCAGACCGTCCTGGTAGCGCCTGAGATCCTCGGCCATCTGTTCGACCGAGCTATAGCGCCGTGCCGGATCTTTGCGTAGGGCCATCAAGACGATGTTGTCGAGGTCGCCGCGGAGCTGGCGCTGCAGCTGGTGCGGGTTGACATTGCGACGCCGGCCGATCTCATCGGCGTCCGGCCGATCTTCGGCGGGGTCGATGGGGGGGCCACCCACTGGCTCGATCGCGGTGCTCGGCCGTTGCGGCGGCCGTTGCAGGATGGCCCCTTCCAAGTC